>VYDA01000342.1 GCA_009843665.1 Caldilineaceae bacterium SB0675_bin_29
GGTCAGTAGTCAGTAGCCAGTGGTCAGAGGCGGCGCTTTCACAGCTGGAATCTGGTAGGGAAGCTGGTTGTGGCCAGGTTGCTTCCAGAGGTTTTCAAAAAAGCGCCCCGTTTTGGGATGCGCCTGTGGTGGATTCCCGATTTGGATTTTGTATTCTACATATATATAATTGCGCTTATTGTAGAAAGTGAACCTACAGTTCTTCAACCTTACGTTTGGTCCCCTGCAAACGAACGAAGTGTACTGCTCAAAGACGAGCATCTCCTCTATTCAGGTAGTTGCCAACTTAAATCATCAGTCATTCAGAAAGAAGCCGAAGGGCGTTGCGCGCCGCTGGCAGGCGGGCAAGGCAGGGAGATCCAGCATGGGGCGCAGAGTCATAGACTTGAGCATGCCCGTCCATAACGACATGGTGGTCTTCCCGCGGGTGACGCGCCCGACGCTGCTGATGTATGAGGACTGGGAGGGTTTTGCGAGCGGCATCGGGGCGGCGGAACATGGCGTCACTTCGCTGACGGCCCACTATCTGACGATTCTCGGAGACCACGTCGGCACGCACATTGACGCGCTGAAGCACCTGGTTGAGGGCAAGCCGGGGCCGGAAGGGATCCCGCTGGAGTACTGCTACGGCGACGGGGTGCTGCTGGATTTCCGGCACAAGGAGAACGGAGCGGGCATCAGCGCAGCCGACATGGAAGAGGCTGTGCGCAGGATAGATTACGAGATCAAGCCGCTGGACCTGGTGCTGATCTGGACGGGGGCGGGCAGCTATATTGAAGAGGAGCGCTACCTGAGCGAGCACAGCGGCATGACGCGTGAAGCGACGCTGTGGTTGATCGAGCGCGGGGTCAAGGTGATGGGCATTGACGCGGTAACGTTTGACCCGCCGGTGTGAGCGATGTTTGAGCGCAAGCAGTTCTGGGAAGCGCATCGCGTCATGTACGAACATGAGTATTATCATGTGGAGAACCTCTGCAACCTAGAGGCGATTCCACAGCCGCACGGATTCACGCTCTCGATGCTGCCGGTGAAGTGGGTGGGGACGACCGGTGCGCCGGTGCGGGCGGTTGCGATTGTGGAGGATTGAACAGGTTGCATTGCGTCGTGACCAAGGCATTTCCTGAGTCGGATTTGTTTCGTCTCTGATGGGGCCGTGATTTCAGTCCTAATGGGACTATTTCGAAAGGCATGTACTCGCTGCACTACAGGTACGCACTACGCTGAAGTCTGTAATTCACTTTACCCTTCACTTTAAGGAGAAAAGCATGAACAAGCTCAGCAGACGATCATTCCTTCGGTCGATGGGGATGGCCGGCGCCGGCGTCGCGCTGGCGGCCTGCGCCGCTCCTGCCGCGCCCGCCGCTCAGGAAACTGACGGCGAGATGGACGGTGGAGACGGCATGACCGGCGACTTGCAGATCTGGGTGCAGCACTATACACCCACGGAGAGCATGGAGCAGGGCCCGAACAATCCCCTTCCTCATAACATGATCCAGGTCATCTCCGATGAGTATATGGCGGATCATCCGGGGGCCACGATCGAGATTATCAGGAAGCCGGACAACCTGGCCAGCCATGAGTGGATCGTTACGCAGCAGGCCGGCGGCACGATTCCGCACATCGTGTGGACGCACTCTTTCTGGGTGCAGGATGAGATCGACAAGAACTGGTGGATTCCACTGGATCCCTTCTTCGAACAGCCCAATCCTTACGTGGGCGCCGGCGAACCGGGCAGCGAGCGCTGGCTGGACCAGTTCTACGAAATTCCCACTGAGGCCAAGCGCGGCCCGGACGGCAAGCACTATGTCGTTCCGATCGATCTTGTGACTACGTTCTTCTTCTTTAACCAGAACGTTTTCGACGAGGTTGGCGTATCAGGTCCGAGCACCTACGGTGAGTGGATCGAAGTACAGGAGGCGCTGCAGGATACGATCATACCCAACGCCGCCTTGAGATGGTATCAGTCCCAGATCGGGGCGATGCTATACGCCAAGAAGGATGACATTATCAACGCTGACGGCGGCGTCGCATCGTTGGAAGAGGTCGGCTGCGCCATGAAGAACGGGCTCTACACCGCCACAGATCCCGAGTATGGCGAGTGATTCCGCCTGGTAAAGCAGTTGATCCCTTATCTGGCGCCGGACTGGGCGGCCGAGGGCGCGGACTTCAACCGAAAGTTCCTCCAAAAAGATGTGGCCGTATATGAAGACGGCAGCTGGCGCTTCGGCTATCTAAAGGCCGATCCACTGGTCGATTTCGAGTGGAGCACATTCTACGCACCCACCATCACCGAGGCAGATTCACCGTTTGCGATTGGCGAGGCAGCGCCGCCGATCGGGGGCGCCACTGCAGCCCAGTGGGCGATGGCAACCAAGACGGAGCGGGATGGAATCGTGCCGCTGGCTGTGGACTTCCTACGATACGTGACTGCGCCGCAGAACGCCGGGCGCATGATCGCGGAGACGGGCACCTTCCTGCCCAACATCAAGGGCGTTGACGTGAATCCCGATCTGCGAGAACCGTTGCGCGCGATCACCGAGGGGTTGGGTGAGGCCGGTATGGTCACATATCCTGACAAGATCGGTACCGAGCAGCGGGAGAAGATCGACGCCATCTGGACCGACTTCAAGTTGGACGTTGTGTCGCAGGAGCAGGCCGCCGAGCAGATCAATGAGTTGCTGCTCGAATACGCGGATGAGGCGATTGAGAAGAACGGCTGGGATTGCGGTTAGGAGTTTTTAGTTGTTAGTTGTTAGTTTTTAGTGAACTTCGATTTGTCAGTCGTGTTTGCTGAGGACTAGAAACTTAGGATTCGAAGCTTTTGGGTGCAGGTGGGTTCCACGGGGATAGGCTCGTGGAGCCCGCCTGCAGTGTAGGAACGGGAATAGGGCAATGACAACAGAAGAGATTCGTGCGCCTGCGTCACACGCCACGATGGCAGACGTGCGCGTGCCGCAGGAGAGGCAGTCTACGCTCGGGCAACGCATCTACCGCTACCGTTTTGTTTACCTGATGCTGGTTCCCACTTTTGCGCTGCTGCTGACCTTCAATTATTACCCGGCCTTCATGGGGCTCTACCGGGCCTTTTTCAAGTGGGACATTGGTCTGCAGCCGGAGTTCCTGGGGTTGGGTAACTTCGAGAAACTCTTCATCAAGGACGACATTTTCCTCAAGTCGCTGCGCCATGTGAGTCTGCTTACTTCATGGCGGGTGATCAGTGCGGTCACGTTTCCCTTCATCGTCGCTGAACTCATCTTCAATTTGCGCAGTAATGTACACAAGTACACGTACCGCGTCCTGACCATCCTGCCGGCGGTTGTGCCGGGCATCGTCATTCTATTGCTGTGGCATTTCATCTATGACGGCACGCACGGTTTGTTGAACGCGTTCCTGGAGGGGGTCGGGCTAGAGGACTGGCAGCAGCCGTGGCTGGGGAGCCCGAAGACAGCGCTCTACGCGGTTACGTTCATGGGTTTCCCGTGGGTGGGCGGTGTCACGGTGCTCATTTATCTGGCGGGCCTGCAGGGGATCTCGGACGAGATCATTGACAGTTCTCTGGTCGACGGATGCTCCGGTTTACGGCGTATCTTCGCGATCGACATTCCCCTCATCCTCGGTCAGTTCAAGCTGATCATTGTGTTGGCCGTGATTGGGGGTTTGCAGGGCTGGGTAGCGGTCTTTGTGATGACGGCCGGCGGGCCGGGAACGGCAAGTGTGGTCCCGGGGTTGTGGATGTACAACAACGCCTTTTTGTGGAACAAGATGGGATATGCTTCAGCAATCGCCTTGTTCCTGTTTGTGCTGATTATGGGAATGACGATCTTGAATGTGAAATTCTTAAAGACGGGAGACTATTGAGTTGTCAGCGTAACGTGAACAGGAGTTACTGACAACCAGGCCAGAGGTAAGGGTCGTGTCAAACTGGACCGGCAGGAGCGTTGATCGATGACAGTACTGGAAGGGCAACCGCAACCGATCCAACGTATGTCGTTGACAGAAGGCTGGCGCCGAGCTTGGCGCACAGGTGACTGGTGGCGCCATCTGGGACTGTTTGGCTTCCTGTTTTTCATGTTTCTGCCATTCATCATCACGATTATCATTTCGTTCAAGGACATCCACCAGTTCGACCATTACCCGTTCACTGTCACGTTTCCGCTCCACCCCGAAAACTATCTTGAAGCCTGGCGCATTGTCTCCCGCTATATCCTCAACAGCATAATCACCAGCGGCACCTCGGTGGTTGGTATGGTTATTCTGGCGGCGGTCGCAGCGTGGGCTTTTGCCCGCTATCCATTTCCAGGGCGGGAGCTCTTCTTTTTCGGGGTGCTGGCCCTATTGATGGTACCGGGGGAACTCACCCTGATTCCGGCTTTTTTGCTGGTTAAGGATCTCGGTCTTCTGAATACCCGCTGGGTATTGATCGCCCCTTACATCGCTGGAGGTCAGGTTTTTGCCATCTTCATATTGCGCCAGTTTTTCGAGGCTCTACCGGGCGAGATGTTTGAGGCGGCGCGGATCGACGGCGCCAGCGAGTTGCAGGTATTCCGCCACATTGGCATTCCACTGTCGCAGTCGATTCTGGGTGTCGTTGCAATCATGCACGTACTCAGCACATGGAACGACGTTATCTGGCCCCTAGTTACACTCCGTAGCAACGAATTGATGACGCTGACCATCGGACTGTATGCGTTCCGAACCCAGTTTTACACAATCTGGGGTCCACTGATGGCGGGTTATGTAATCGCTTCGATTCCTCTCATCATCCTGTTCGCCTTTACCAGCCGCCTGTTCGTCGAAGGGCTTAGCTCCGGCGCTATCAAGATGTAAGCTGCACGGTAGCGATGCGGTCTCTCCTGCTCAATTCAATGCGTTCCGTTTACAGCTATCTTGGCCTATGGAGAATTGCTCTCCGGCGTTTCAGTTCGGAACCGGTTCTGACTTTTTGTCTTCTGCTTGGTTGGAGCGTGGTGGTGGCGCTGGCATCGGCGCCGCCGATGTACACTGACGCGGCCAACCGCTCCCTGCTGCAGCATGAACTGCAGACTGTCCCCAACCGCTCCGCTTTCTCCTTCTTTTATCACTATGTAAAGGGCTCCAGCGTCGAGGGCGCGGACTGGGATGCGTACGCGGCCCTGGACCAGTATATGGAGACCCGCTACAACCAGGATCTGGGGCTGCCGCACCGGTCGGACATGCACTATGTCAAGAGCGATTTGTTCCAGGTCTTTCCCCTGCGTGACGGGCAGTATGAAGTGCGGGACAGGCCTCTGTTGCGGGGTTACCTGGGTTTTATCGACCGCCTTGAGGAGTACGTATC
>VYDA01000261.1:0-4585 GCA_009843665.1 Caldilineaceae bacterium SB0675_bin_29
CCCGGTCGTCGCCATCGCCCCGCTCCTGGTCATCTGGTTCGGCAGCGGCCTGCTGAGCAAAGTGCTGGTGACAACCATCATGGTCTTCTTCCCGACCCTGGTCAGCACCGTCGTCGGCATCCGCAACGTAGACACGGACCTGCGCGAGCTGATGCGCTCGCTGCGCGCCAGCCGCCGTCAGCTCTTCCTGAAGCTGGAGCTGCCCGCTGCGCTGCCCGTCATCTTCGGCGGCCTCAAGCTGAGCGTCATCCTGGCCGTCGTTGGCGCGGTCGTGGGCGAGTTCGTAGGCGCCGACGTGGGGCTGGGTTTCCTCATCAACCTGGGCCGGGGCGTACTCGACACGCCGATGATCTTCGTCGCCGTGCTCATGATCGTGCTCCTCGCCCAGTCGATGTACTGGACCGTTACGCTGCTCGAAAGCTATCTCCTGCGCTGGAAGCAGCTCGGCTTGACGGACGGCGATTGAGAGGCGCTCCCTCTATGATAGATCTCCAATTTCAGATATTCAGAGGAACGAATGAAACACTGCACTGACCGTCACCCAACCGCACTGACGAACGCCGTCTTCCCCCGCCCGGCAGCGGCGGCCCCCGCGGGTCTGCCTTGCGTTCTCAAACTGATTCTGTTGCCGCTCCTGATTGCCGCCATGGCTGCGTGCGCCCCCATTACGCCGGCCGCGCCTGCCGAACCCCAAAGCCTGCGCCCGATAACGTTAGGCGTGGGCTTCATCCCCAACGTCCAGTTCGCGCCCTT
This sequence comes from Caldilineaceae bacterium SB0675_bin_29, assembly GCA_009843665.1. GTDB lineage: Bacteria > Chloroflexota > Anaerolineae > Caldilineales > Caldilineaceae > Bin5. The sequence continues at coordinate 754 of VYDA01000261.1, forward strand.
CTACGTCGGAATCGAGAAGGGGTTCTTCGCCGAGAGAGGCGTCGAACTTTCGCTGGACTACGGCTTCGAAAACGACTACCTGAAGCTGGTCGCGACCGACGAGATGCAGTTCATGATCGCCAGCGGCGACCAGCTCGTGCTCGGCCGCGCCCAGGAGTTGCCGGTCAAATACGTGCATAACTGGTATACAAGCTATCCCGTCACCGTCTTTGCCAAGGCCGGCGCCGGCATTCACGAACCGGCCGACCTGGCCGGCCGCAAGGTCGGCGTGCCGGGTCCCTTCGGCGCCACTTACATCGCGCTGCGGGCCCTCCTCGACGTGGCCGGGCTGACCGAAGCCGACATTCAGATGGAAAGCATCGGATTCACCCAGGCCTCCGCAGTGAGCGAGGACCTGGTCGACGCAGCCGTGGACTACGCCGTCAATGGGCCCGTCGTGCTGGGCAACGCCGGCATCGAAACCATCCAGATCCCCCTCGATCAGTACCTGCAGATCCCCGCCAACGGGCTGGTCACCAACGAACGCACACTGCAGGAGGAGCCGCAGCTGGTCGAGGCCATGGTGCGCGCCCTGCAGAAGTCGGTCGCCTATACCCTCGCTAATCCGGACGAGTCCTTCGCAATCTCGTTGACCTTTGTGCCGGAGGCGGGTGGAGAGAACGAGGCCGCCAACCGCCTGGTCTTCGATGCGTCGCTGCCTTTCTGGCAGCCGCGGCCGCAGGGCGCGCCCGGCGCCACCACAGATGCCGAATGGCAGACGGTGGCCGAGCTCCTGCTGCGCATCGGCTTTGTCGAACGGCTCGTCCAACCCGAAGAAATGTACACCAACGAATTCATTCAGTGACACACACCGCGGCCGGCCTTTCACAACCGGCCGTGGACAGCTTTATCCCTGACCAACGATGACAGATCCGCTACTGCGGGCGCACAACGTCAGCCACAACTACCCCCGCCGCAACCGCGTCACGCCGGCGCTGGCCGAGGTCTCCTTCTCCTTGCAGGAGCATGAGTTTGTATGCGTGGTCGGCAACAGCGGCAGCGGTAAGTCGACACTCCTGCGCATTCTCGGCGGTCTGTTGGCCCCTTCTGCAGGCGAGGTACAGTTCAGAGGCGTCCCCGTGCGCGCCCCGCAGCCGCAGATCGGGTTCGTCTTCCAGAACACCAATCTGATGCCCTGGCGCACAGCGCTCGAAAACGTCCTGCTCCCGCTGGAACTGCACAAGCCGCCCGACCGTGACGATCGGGAAAGGGCCCACGCCGCGCTTGCCCTGATGGGGCTGGGAAAGTTCGCCGACGCCTACCCCTCCCAACTCTCTGGCGGCATGGCCCAGCGCGTCACGCTCACGCGCGCCTTGCTGCAGAGTCCGGCTCTGCTCCTGCTGGACGAGCCCTTCGGCGCGCTCGACGCGCTGACACGCGAGCGCCTCAACCAGGAGCTCCTGCGCCTCTGCCGCGACCGCAAGCAGACCGCCCTGATGATTACGCACAGCATTCAGGAAGCGGTCTTCCTCGCCGATCGTGTGCTGGTTCTGAGCGGGCAGCCCGGAAGATTGCAGGGCGCCATCTCTGTCGACCTGCCCCGCCCTCGCACCCTGGAGATGCTGACCTGGCCGCAGGCCGGCGCGCTGATCAGCGAAATCCGCGCCTTCCTGGCGACCGGCACACAGGAACCCCTGACCCAATAGATAACGCCGGGCGCACTGTCCAGTGCAATGCCCGGCGTCTTGATATCTCTGATTGTCGCACAGCCTGACTGCAAAACGACCTAACGCGGCAGACAGGTCCTACTGGTCATCCGAATCCCCCAGATTGCGCGGCAGCATGGCGGCCAGATTGTCCGGACGGTCGATGTTCAGCGACAGTACCTGTTCCTGCAGCCAAGTCTGGAAAGCCTCGGCATACTCCTGCTGCAAGCTGGCCTCCTCCTTCGGCCGTTCATCGTCCCGCTCCAACACTTCGATGATGTGGTAGCCAAAGGTCGACCTGACCGGCGCGCTCATCTCGCCGACACCAAGTGAAAACGCCGTTTCCTCGAATTCAGGCACGTAGCGCCCGCGGCCTGCCCAGCCCAGGTCGCCGCCTTGAGAGCCGCTGCCCGGGTCGTTGCTGAACCGCAGTGCCAGGTCCGCGAAATCCTCGCCGTCGAGAATGCGCTGATGCAGTATCTGCGCAAAGGCCAGCGCCTCGGCGTCGTCAACACGGCCGTCGCCGTTGGCGTCCGGGTTCCATATTTCCGGGGCGGGCGGGCTGCCAACCCCATCGTCCTCCACAGCACCCTCTTCCGAAGTTTCGACAACTGGTGCCTCTGGACCCTCAACGTTTTCGTTACTGCTTTCAGGCGCGGGTGCAGGCGTCTCAGCCGGCGCGACGGTGCTCTCACCGTCTTCCTCTGTGCTTCCAGGCGGGGCAGGAGTCGTTTCGGCCGCGGGTGTCGCGCCCTCCGTCTCGCCAGCCGGCTCCGGCTCGGGGTCGACGGAAATCAGAATATGGCGGACGCGGACCTGTTCCTCTGTGTCGGATACCAGATCCCGGCTGACCGTCTCCGACATCCTTGTACGTAACAAACGCGCCCGGATCACCTCCCGATAGGTGGCCAGGCTCATCCCGGCGTTCGCGCGCAGATTATCCTCCAGAGTGCTCAGCCCCTCCGCGTATAGCTCGTCGGTCAGAACAGTAGGCGGCTCCGGTGTGGGCGCCTCCTCCACGGTCTCTGGCTCAGCGGCGGCTGCAACGGCAGTCGGCGCGCTGTCCGAGCTGTCTTCCGGCGTCGGCGTCGGTGAGGGGACTGGTGTCGGCGTAAAGGTTTCCGCGGTCGCGGTCGCTTCGACGGCGGCGTCGGCGGTTGCCGTGGCCTGCGGCACTGTCAGAGCGCCTTGCCCACGCGCCACCTCTTCGAGAAGGGTCTCTTCCACCTCTTCATCGGTCACCGACACGCCAACTTCCGGTGCCTTGATCTGCATGACAGCCCCTTCAATCATTTCGTTGAGGACCTGGGTCCCCAGCGTCAAAGGGCTGGCCAGCGTCGCATTGATCGATGCGATCTGGGAGGCGAACAGGCTGGAATCCCCAAACTGCTGGGCAAACAGCTGCAGCCGCAAACGCTGGTTTTCCAGCTCGCTCTCGCGCAGGCGGGCCTGCTGCCAGAAGTCGCGCGTGACGATCGTTTGGTCCTCGACCTGTGCCAGCACGCTGTTGGGCTTGATGATCAGTTCATTGACCACGCCATACAGGATCAGGAGCAACGCCACACCGACGAGGCCGCCGACGATCGCGGTGAGCCGCAGGTTGCGTTCCCTGTCACGGGCGCGCAGGCGAACCTCACGCCGGTTCTCGACCTGCGGCTGTTCTTCCTGCCTTCTTCTTCTGCGCTTCTTGGCCATAAATCGTTCAACCGCGTCTGCCGGTAATGCGGATATGTTCGCCTGTGTAGGGCATCAAGGCCAGATGCCTGGCCCGCTTGATCGCCCTGGTCACTTTGCGCTGCATCTTGGCAGTGACGCGGGTTTTGCGGCGGTTGTGAATGCGCCCGTAGTTATCGACAAAGCGGCTGAGTACCTGGATGTTCTTGTAGTCGATTTCGTCGATACGCACGTCGTTGCCGACGTGACGGGGATTTCTGCGCTGATTGCCCTGCCTGGCGCGGTTGAATATCGCCGGCCCCTCAACACGATTGAAGGTGGGTGTCTCCTGCTCTCCGCGGCCGCTGTCAGCGTCAGGCCCGGCGCTTGCCACAGCCGCTGGCTCAGCAACCGCTGCAGTCTCAGTAGCCGCCTCAGACTCCGGCTCTGCGACAGCCTCGACCTCGGAATCTCCATCCGTATCGGCAACGGCC
>VYDA01000261.1:4595-5279 GCA_009843665.1 Caldilineaceae bacterium SB0675_bin_29
CCCGTGGGCGTCTCGGCAACCGGTTGTTCTTCGCTCTTCGCTTCGGCTTCGCTCATTCTGTTTTCGTCAGACATTCGATGCTCCTTTGTGGCTCAGTCCCCAACGCGGACAACGAGGAAACGCAATACATCTTCTGATAGCCGCAACTGTCGTTCGACGTTCTGCACCGCGGTGGGAGGCATCGAGAGGTTGTGCAGAATGTAGTGTCCCTCAAAGTGGCCTTTGATGGGATAGGCCAATCGTCGCTTGCCCCAATAATCGGTGCTCTCGATTGTCCCATCCTCGCCGCCGATGGCCCGACTGATCCGGTCATCCACGGCTTTGACACCCTCATCATCCAGATTGGGCTGGATAATGTACACCAATTCGTACGCGTTCATCTACCCTTTTACTCCTTTCCATGAGCAATGTCCTGGGTTAGCTCTTAGTTTCAGGTCTTCAGTCTCCTGTATCCGCCCCGAACTCAAGTGAGATACAGCACTAAGAACCAAAAACTGAAAACTGCAGTTCAGACAATGGTCCACAACATTGTGCTGTGAACAGAAAGAACGAGGGAGCAGACAAGCTGTCCCTCGTCGCGGTTGAACAGTATAGCACAGCGCTACGCGCGCGCAAAAGATCAGGCGGACAAAAGGGTGCATCCCAAAATGGGGGTGAGCTATACTGAGAGGGAGGTGGTGAACT
>VYDA01000134.1 GCA_009843665.1 Caldilineaceae bacterium SB0675_bin_29
GTCTACAATACGCTCAACACGCTGCGGGACCTTGGGGCCATAGTCGAGATCAGCGCGGGTACTGAGCACACCAGGTACGAGCCCGACCCTTCGCCCCACATTAACCTGGTCTGCCTGCGATGTCACCAGGTTTCGGACCTGCAGGACAATGTCTCGCCGGACTTGCTCATGGACAACATTTTTCAGAACACAGGATTTCGCGCCACCTCGCTACAGGTGCAGGTTTCAGGCTTCTGTCCCGAGTGTCAGCAGGCGAAACGAGAGGAGATAGCGAGAATACTGCATGCAAGGGCTGCAAAGAGAGTTGGCAATGCAACGGGAACACCAGGAGAGAAAGGCGTTTCCCGAGGTGAACTATGAGCAGAGAGGTGGAAGGAATGGCTGCCCGTTCGTTTGACCAGGCAATGGGGAAGAAAGGCAGGAGCGCCCCTTTGATCGGCATTCGGTCCCTTTCGCCTTTTTCTTTCGCGTTCTGGCGAGACAATCCAGAGCTTCTTCTTGCGTCGATGACTCTTGTCGCCTTGCTGATAGGCTGGCTAGGGGGTTCAGTAAGCGGCGTCCTGCCAGCCTGGGCGGTGATAGTCTTTGCCTTTATCGCATTTGTGGCAGGAGGCTATTCCGGAGCCAAGGTGGCTGTGGAAAACGCTCTCAGTGGAAAATTCAATATTGATCTGCTCATGGTCGCTGCGGCCCTCGGCGCGGCTCTAATCGGGGAATGGGAAGAAGGGGCACTGCTTCTCTTTTTGTTCACCCTGAGCGGCGCACTGGAGTCGTTTGCTTCCGACCGCACTCGGCAGGCGATTACCGGGCTTGTAGAGCTTCGACCTGAAACTGCAAGGGTCCAGCGAGACAGAGAGGTAGTGGAGATCAGTATTGAGGAACTTGCTATAGGCGACCTTGTCGTCGTGAGGCCAGGAGAACGGATGCCGGTTGACGGCTCAGTTGTGCGGGGGTCCACGACGGTTGATCAAAGTCCAATTACTGGTGAGAGCATCCCAGTCTATAAGGGCGTTGGGGACTCCGTATTTTCCGGAACTATCAATGGAAGCGGAGCCCTGGAGTTGCAGGTGACCAAACTGGCGTCAGAGAGCACGATCAGCAAGATAATCGGTTTGGTCCAGGAGGCCCAGAACAACGCTGCTCCGACTCAACGAGTAATAGACAGATTCAGCCAGCCCTATACTCTGGTCGTAATTGCTATTACAGTTCTGGCGGCAGTTACTCCCATCTTGATTGGGAATGAGCCGGTCAGCACCTCGATTTACAGAGCGATAACACTGTTGGTCGTGGCAAGCCCTTGCGCGCTCATTATCAGCACGCCTGCATCTATCCTGAGCGCGATCGCCGCGGCGGCGCGTGAAGGGATCCTGTTTAAGGGCGGGGCTTACCTGGAAGCGGCCGCGAGTCTTGATGTGCTTGCCTTTGACAAGACTGGAACTCTGACCAGCGGGAAGCCGCAGCTGACCGACGTAGTCCCTTTGAACGGCTACAACGAGAAGGAACTATTGTCTATTGCCGCGGGGGCCGAAAGCCTAAGTGAGCACCCGATTGCACAGGCGATCGTCGACCGTGCTCAGGCATTGGACCTCTCCTTCGAATCGCCGCAAGACTTTCGCGGCGTTGCAGGGCATGGCGTCCAGGCGATTTATGAGCGCGGCGGCACACGGGAAATCGTCTACATCGGAAACGATAAGCTGTTTATGAGCGAGTCGATCGACCTGTCTCCTGCCATCCGTATGGTCGGTCAGGAGTTACAAAGGAAGGGCAAGACGGCCATTCTTGTGGTGCGAGGGCCAATTGGGACAAACGGTTTCCATTCGGACACATCGAGGTGGAGCGGCGTCAGCCAGAATGACGAGCAGACATTGAGACACCCCGAACGTGACTGGGAGGTGGTTGGATTCCTTGCAGTGGCCGACTCGGTTCGGCCCGGAGCGGCCGAGACGATCGGAGCCCTAAAGCGGCTGGGGATCGAGCGTATGGCGATGGTAACCGGAGACAACCGGGACGTGGCAGCTGCCGTCGCCGATGAGATTGGTATGGAGAACGTCTATTCCGAACTTCTGCCGGAGGAGAAGGTAGAGATCGTGGACAGACTGGTAAAGACCGGTTCTGTAGGGATGATCGGGGACGGCGTAAACGATGCACCTGCGATGGCGACATCCAATCTCGGGATTGCGATGGGAGGGGCGGGAACTGACGTTGCATTGGAGACGGCTGACGTCGTGCTCATGTCCGATGATCTCAGCAAGCTTCCCTTCATGCTTCGCCTGAGCAGGCGCGCCAGTGAAATCGTGCGGCAGAATCTTTATTTCTCGGTAGCGGTCATTCTAACGCTTGTCACGTTAACCATCGTAGTTCCCCTGCTGAATCCCGGCTTCAGGTTACCACTCCCGGTCGGAGTCCTGGGTCACGAAGGCAGCACTCTCATCGTTGTCGTAAACGGGCTTCGAATGCTGACGATGAAGTCAGCGCGGTAGCGCGTTTGGCCTCCCTTCCGGTACCGAATCACATTACTCGAGGTCGAGGTAGGCCGCAGGCAACGAGTACCTCATGCCCAAAACAATGCACCACACACAATAGGCGAGGAGAGCGACCAGAAGATGTCTGATCTCAGGTAGCAGAATGGGAGAGAAAAAAGAGAGTACACCGGCGACTGCGCCAGGTACCATCCAGGTAACGGGCAACTTGTTCAATATGACCAAGTCGACGCATATCCAAGTCGTTACGCAACCCCCCATGAGCAGTCCCGCCGCCAGAATCGTAAGGGCTACGTAATCGACGAAATCTCCAACGGCGGCAACGGTCTCGACAGGACTGTTGCCGTACAGGATCCCCCTCAGCCCGAAGCGGTTCATTCCTACCAGGACACCGACAATCAACAGCGTCGCCGAAATGACAGTCAAACCTGACTGAGTGTTCGTGCTAATCCGGTGGACGGGGGAATAGTAGTGTTTCATGGCCGCTAGCAAGATCATCCAGGAAAAGATTGTCAGCAGCCACAGCCAGCCCCCCAGTTCCCATTGCCAGTAGGACTCTTCGGCGGCCGCCTGCGGGTGTGGCGTTTGAACGGACTCCAAATAGACCGGTCTGAGAACGAGCAGAGAATAGATTCCCGCTGCGAGAGCGGCAACTCCTGCAAATCGAGCCGCACGGATCAGCCTCATCGATCTACCTCATCGAAAAAATCTTCAGTATCAGGCGGACTGTGGCGGCTGCCTCTGGAAGCTGGACGGATTCCAGGCTCCTCGATCCTTTTTCTGTCTGCGGGAGCTTGCCGAAGGCGGTGAATGAAATCGGTTGATTTCAGGCGGCGTTCCAGGATAGTTACAAGGTAACGCTGCAAAACGCTTTCCACTGCCATCGCGCTGGTGTGTTTCAATTGGAGGCTGTGCAACGCTTCCCACTGGTTACGGGAGATGTGGCGCAGAATCTTGAGCGTTGAAACGTTGACAAGCTCTGCTCCTTGCAGGGTTCGGCCACATTGAGGGCAGAAGACTCCGCCCGCGCTCAAGTGCAGAAAGTTCTCCACGGGCTGCAGGCCCTCGCCGCAGCCCAGACAGGCAAACAGTTCGGGCTGGAAGCCCATCAGGCTAAGCAATTGAAGCTCGAACCAGCGCAGCAGCAGGTCTGCCTCCTCCTCACGACCCGGACCGCAATCCAGATTCCTCAAGCAGAGGAGAAGCAACTCCCAAACTGCTTCGTGTTCATCATCTTCGGCGGTGAAGGCGTCAACCAGTTCGCATATGTATGCGGCCCGGCCGATGGCATCCAGGTCGCTACGCAGCTGAAGAAAGCTCTCTACGGTTACGCTCTCGGTGACGATGTCCCAGGTTCGGGCCTGTGCTACAAGCAGGCTGACGTGATTGAAGAGCTCCAAATGCCCGGCCTTGCGGCTCATCGTTTTGCGCGACCCCTTGGCGATGAGCACGCGCTTGCCCAAGCTCGGGGTGAAGACAGTGAGAATGCGGTCCGCGTCACTGTAGTTTCTTCGCCTAAGTATTACGGCCCTGGTACGGTAAGAATGGCTACGCTCCACCACTGGCTAATCTCGCTTTGCAGTGCTTGTTTCCATATCGTGTTGCGAGTTTCAACCGGACGCGGGGTCTCGGCCGGCTGTATCGCTCTTCTCTGAGTCGGATAGGGAGCTAATACTTGCTTCTGAGCGGTTACAGATGTGAAAGACAAACTGATCGCGATGTACTGCGCGAAAGTTTGAACTCAAGGTGAACGTTGCGTGGACTCACAGCCAGGCCCAGGTGCCCCTCGCGGATCTGCGGAATGCCTCTTTGCGGCGTCCGTCTCCCCTAAGTTCCATTCTTTCGGTCTTCAGCCTCGGTGGCCAGTCTATCGAGTTGATCAGGTGTGCCCAAGGCGATTATAGTGTCGCCCGCGCGCAGGGCAAATTCTACGCCAGGATTGACGAATGTCTCGCCATCCGGGCGCCTCACGGCCAGGATATTTGCGCCAAGTCGTCGTCGAACTTCGGTATCGGCGATCGTCTGATCGCGAAGAGTTGAACGCTCGCTTATGCCAATGTCTTCGATCAGGATGTCGACTTCTCCGCGGTGCATGACAACATCCATGAACTCCAGGATATTGGGATGAATCAGCTGGCGAGCCATGCGGCGACCGCTGGTGACATAGGGGTTAATAACATGGTTTACGCCGGCAATCAGCAGTTTGCGTTCACTCTCATGGCTGTTCGCACGCGATATGATCGTCAGGTCCCGGTTGAGGGCGCGGGCAGTCAGGGCAACGTATACGTTGTCTGAGTCGTTGGGAAGACAGCAGCAGATGCCGGATGCCCGCTCGATTCCAGCTCGAAGGAGGGCGGCATCGTCGGTCGCGTTGCCTTCGACGGGAATCACGCCCAGATTCTCCAAGTCCGGACCAAGTGTTGAAAGGATTTCAATCACCACAAGTGAAACTCTGTTTCCCAGGAGTTCATGGACGACCTGCTCGCCCACGCGACCATATCCGCAGACGATGAAGTGCCCGTTCATTTTATCGATCCTATTCTGCATTCGTTTTCTCCAAATGAGACTGCGAAACTCGCCTGCGACGATGACGTCTGCAAGGGTACTAATTGCATAGGCGGTTGTGCTGACGCCAAGTACTATAAGTCCTCCAGTGAAGACGCGGCCTATCGGGGACAGTGGTCGAATCTCGCCGAATCCAACTGTACTGATCGTGATGACAGTCATGTAAACGCTGTCAGTCCACGGCCAGCCCTCGATTAAGATGTATCCTCCGCTACCGATGGCAACCAAGAG
>VYDA01000254.1 GCA_009843665.1 Caldilineaceae bacterium SB0675_bin_29
CTGCGATATCAGCATCGGCGAATGCGCTGGCGAGGTTGTCTCCCTCTTCTCCATGGAGATTTCACCTGCTGAATCGGAAGCCTTCGAAGCGCAAATCGCCCTTGACGAAAACGACCCGGCTCGGGCCGATAACTTGGCCTATTCGTCGATGCTCAAAGCAGCCAGAGCCCTGGTTAGGACCCAGTTCCTCGATGTGGGCGATAGCCCAGATCGCATCGTGGAGGAATTCAAGAGCCGTTTCTTCGATACCGAACTGTTCTTTGATCAGTACGCCAAGGGGAAATTCGGCCAGTACCTGCTCGACCGGCACAGCAACCCCAATCCGAATCCCGACAACGATTCCGCCCACAGGTTGATCGAAGAGGCACTCCTGTTCATCGAGGCCACCCACTCCTGCGAATCCAAGGTCGGCGGTAATGTCCTGGTAGAAATCTGATTGACCTGCGTCGACTGAACTTGGCATGGCAAGTTCAGTCGACGTGCCTTCCTTCACCGCCTGCGGAGTAAACGATGATTGCACCTCATCGCCTGAGCGTTAAGTTCTTTTTTGAAGAGTTGTCGATCGACGTCGAGTCCTTCATCCCCGTTTTCCACCGCTGGATTCGGGAAAATGTTGTGCCCAACGAACTGCTGCTCGACGTGGCCGACTATAAGCATATCGTGGACGGACCGGCGATACTTCTCGTCGGCCATGAAGCCGACTATGTGGTCGACCTGACCGACGCCAAACCCGGTCTGATGTATGTACGCAAGCGTGACGCTGGATCCGACCTGTCGGATGCTCTGGGCACGACATTGTCACAGGCGCTGAATGGGGTCAAGTTGACGGAGAGTGACGTGGAGCTGAAGGGAAAACTTAAGCTGCGCACAGACGCCGCCACTATCGTCCTGCTGGACCGGCTAAACTATCCCAACACTGCAAATGACGACGGTGCCGCGGCCGTCGCTGCCCATACACAGCTCTCGGACGATTTGGCTCCACTCTTCGGAGACGACGCCACCGTCACCCGCGTCGACAACGACGCCCGCGAGCCACTGACCTTCGAGCTGCACGCGCCATCCGCTCCCGACGTCGACGCGCTTCTCGGCCAGCTTGGGAGTGTGGACTGAACGACTTCCTCGTTTCCCGCCTTCCCTCCTACCGTTAAGGATAGAACCAGATGCTGGCCGCAACCCCCGAATTCCTCTCCCTCTATGAAACGGACCGGGACCCGGCCCCCTTCATCCCATTCATTCAAGCTGTCGGGCGCGGTGAAAAGCTGAAGCGCGACCTTTCCTACGAGGAGTCCGTCGAAGCCCTCCGCCAGATCGTTGAGCAGACCTGCTCGCCGGCGCAGGCCGGTGCCTTTCTCATAACGCAACGTGTAAAAGGGGAGGCGGTCGACGAAGTAAGGGGCTTCACTGCCCTGCTGCGGGCAGAGACAATTAGGCAAATCCATCCCCGAGTAGAGGGGCTGCTCGACCTTGCCGTGCCCTACGACGGCAAAGTCAGGAGCGCGCAGTTGGCGCCTGCCATCGCTGTCCTTCTTGCCGAGGCCGGCTTGCCGGTCGTTCTGCACGGTGATGAGGGTGTACCCACCAAGGAGGGCATCGGGCCGGGGCCTGTCATGCGTGAACTGGGAATAGCCGACGACCTGGAGCCTGAGGACGTACAGTCAATGGTCGAAGCGGTCGGAGTCGGCTACCTCTCCGCCTCACGTTTCGCGCCCCAATGGCACGCACTTCTACCGCTGCGACGCCAGTTTGGCTTGCGAACAGTCCTCAACAGCGTGGAGAAGCTTCTGAATCCCGCCAATGCGCCCTATCAGGTCAGCGGATTTTTCCACGGAAACTACATCGACCGCCTGCGCCCGGTCCAAACCGGCGCCGAACGCAGCTTTATCATCCAGGGCGAAGAGGGCTCCATCGAAATGGCACTCGGGCGTAAGTCCCACGTATTTGCCGAAGACGAGGCAAACGACCTGGTCCTGGATCCCGGCGCTCTCGGCCATTCCGAACGCGTGCGCGTTCCCGGACCTGAAGACGCCGCAGGCCATGCCGCCCTCAACGCGGCCGTTCTCGAAGCATCACAATGCGATGCAACCGAACAGGTCTGCCTGACCGCCGGTGTTATCCTACATCTCTTCGATCTGGCCCAGGATATTTACGATGGGATTGGTCGCGCTAAGAAGATCCTCGGTAGCGGCGCCGCGCGGACCCGGTTGGAACGAGTAGCATCGGCGAGCCAGGCCTGAGCAGCATGCAATGACACCTTTTGCGGTTTCACCAAAATCCAGGAAGTAACAGGCTCAAGCCCCCGACTTTCTCTGATCGGCATCTCTCGCTAGCAGGTCTTCTGCCAGCTTCATGGCCTCGTTAACGTTTGCGATCGTCCCCGATGCCTGGGCCTCCGCCAGTTCCCCAAGAATCGTCCCGACTTTTGGCCCTGGAGCCAACCCCAGATGTTCCATCAGTCTGTGGCCGTCCACCAGCGGCGCCGCCAGGTGTGCCGCTGGCCGCGTCAAGGCATAGCAGAAGAGACCCTCGGCGGCCTTGAGGAACCTGCCCCATCCATCTCCTCGTTCAAGCCCAGTCGCTTGCAGATCGGAAACTGCCTGAAGCGTCACGTCCAGCCCGTCGAGTGGCTGCCGAGGGCCGCCCGACCCCAATCCATGCACGAACTGATGCCCTGCCACCACGCTGCCCGCGTCGCGAAAGAAGCGATAAGCTGCACGCGGGCCGATGTGCTCTTCATCCTTAGGAAGCGCCTTGACCAGTCTGCGAGGGACGCTGTGCATCCTCGCAACACTCTCCGCCAATAGGACCTCACGCCTGCTGAATCGGTAGGACCCAACGCGACTGCCTGCAATCTCTGCGCTCAGCTCCTGGTGCCCCGCGGCATTCTGCCGTCCGTCGCCGCTCCCGTTATCCCCACTGGGGCTGTTAGCCTTGCCTGTATCGTGCAGCAGCGCGTGCCAAACGAGCCATCCCGCGCGGTCGTGACCGGCCGCGATCTCTTCGCAAAAGTGACTTTGCAAACCATCGGTCCAGGGCTCAAGAGATTGTGCCAATGTACCGTCCTCTGGCGGTGAACCCCCTCGCAGCCAGTTCCGCAATTCCGCGGCGTAGTGAGCCGCCAGCAGGCTGTGTTCATAGGCATCTAGATGATGCCGCGACGACTGCTCTACGCCTTGCAGCGCCCTGACTTCCGGGAAAAGAGGCGTCAGCAGCCCCAGCGCATCCAGTTCCCTGACGCCGTCATCAGGTCGCGCGCAGTCCAGTAGCTTCCACATCTCTTGCCGCAGGCGCTCGGCGCTGACAACGTTGACTGTCCCGGCCAGCTCTGAAATCTGCTTCCGTGTACCGCCCTCTATCGCAAAACCAAGTTGAGCCGACAGCCGCACCGCGCGCAATAGCCTGATCGGGTCGTCGCGCAGACTCTCATCGGAAACCCGCCTCAACGTGTAAGAAGCCACATCTGCTAAGCCGCCGCATTCGTCGATAAGCTGCGGCGAACTGTCCGCCGTTAGCTTCAGCGCCAGCGCGTTGGAACTGAAGTCACGCGCCAGCAGATCGGACCGCAGGTCGCCTCGCAACGCAGCGGCATCACACTCAATCCGTTGGCCGTCAACAATTGTCCCGATCAGCCGGGCGACATCTCTCTTTTCGTCAAGGGGATAATAAGCCCAGCCGAGTCGGTCCGCCACGCGTCGCGCCAGGGGCAAGACCGGTCCGTCCAGGACGAGGTCCAGATCCGTAGTGGAAGTTGGAATTTGGGACCGAGAATGGGCGCCGTCCGCGTCGTGTAAATGACAATCTGGAGTCGACCTGGACCAGCCCGGGATCGTCGAGATGCCCAGCAGATGATCCCGAACCGCCCCGCCGACAATATAGACCGGACTGCGCTCCGCCATGAAGGCCTTGAGCACTAGCGCTACCGCGTCTCCTGCCGAACGGCGCGAATAAGATACCTGCATAGCCGGTAGTGTGAGTGCCCAAGGCGAAGGGGATCAGTCGCCCTCCGCCGACTGCTTTCCGTCAGATCATCGCCTCAATCAGCATCGGCCCTGGCTCCTCAATCCCTCGACGGAGCGCCGCGGTAAAGTCCTCGGCGCTCTCGACGCGGACCGCCGGTACGCCCATGCCCTCGGACATGGACACCCAGTTCAACTCTGGCGAGTCAAGCCGCATCATCGCTTGCGCATTGGGACCCGGTTCAGCGTCGCCTCCCACATTCAGGAGTTCGCCCTGCAAAATGCGGTAGCTGCGGTTGGCGAAGATGACGGTCACCACCTTCAACGATTCTCGCGCCTGCGTCCAAAGCGCCTGCAACGTGTACATGCCGGAGCCGTCGCCCTCCATGGCGAAGACCTGTCGGTCGGGGCAGGCCACCGCAGCGCCCGTGGCTGCCGGCAAGCCCTGACCGATGGACCCTCCCGTTACGTGGAGCCAGTCATGTGGCGGCCCCGTTTCCGTATGCGGGTAGGCCTGCCGGCCGCAAGTAACCGACTCATCGGCCACGATTGCGTTCTCCGGCATCAGCGCGCATAAAGCGGTCCAAACCGCCTCAGGCGTGAGCTCGCCTGTCGGCAGATTTGGCCTCTCGAAACAGGCAACGGCGGGCGGCGTCGCCGGCGTTCCCATCTCTTCACTAAGCGCATCGAGCGCGGCAGGGACTTCCTCGTCCTCAGCGGCCAGCAAATGGATAGTAGCGTCGGGAGGTGCCAGCCTGCTGGGGCCGTCAGGATAGGCGAAAAAACCAACCGGATCCTTGGCGCCGACCAGGACCAGGTGTCGTGCCCCGGCCAAAAGGGAAACAGCCTGATCGACAGGGTACGGAAGACGGCTCAGAACAGGACGTCCCGCGCCCCTCGCAACCCGTGCGGCCGCTCGATTCCCGACAACCCGGGCGTTTGTTCCCGCTGCGATCCGGCATACAAGCTCGCTGACCCCCGCGCTGCGCATTACCTGGTCGCCTACAAGAAAAACAGTCTCTTCTCCCCGTCGCAACAATTGCCCGATGTCCGAGATACGATTCTCTGGCACCGCAGCCATAGCCGGAGCGCTCTGGGGGACAGCCGGACCATCCGCACTGCCCCAGGCTGTATCCGCAGGCAATATGAGTGTAGCCACCTGTCCCGGAGGCGTACATGCGGCCGCGATGGCCGCCGCCCCGTCCTCTGCAACAACCCCCGAGCCGGACGACGAGCGCACCCACCCCGACACCGGGTGAGCCAGCCCCCCGATCTCCCATCTCACGGGCGCACCATACTTAAGGCGATAGGC
>VYDA01000546.1 GCA_009843665.1 Caldilineaceae bacterium SB0675_bin_29
CTGCAGTAGTCCACTCCGGATCCGGCTGAATTGTCGTCTCCGGGGGCGGGCCGGGGTCGGGGCGGCCGCTGCCTTCGAGTCGGCTGATGAGTTGAACGGTCATATCGCCTTCGACGAGGCACTGGCATGACAGGCGCACACCGGACAGACCCTTTTCGGCCAGTTTCTCTTTTTCGGCAACGGTCATTTTGTCGGGTTCGCCACCGACAAAGGCAACTCGGCAGGTGGTGCACTTGCAGTTGCCACCGCAGGCATGCAGCTGATCGACGGCTGCGTCCTCACCCAGAGCAAGGACCAGGCGCTTACCTGCTTGTACATCGAACGTGCCAACATTTTCTACTGTCAACTTAGGCATAAACAGTGCTCCTGTATGTGATAAGAGTCGTACGGATTACCAGGGTTAGTTTCGGGTGCGGGCTGTGTTCGCAACAGGTCGCGGCCGCTGCCCGTACAGTTGCGACCCGCAGGTGTTTCCTGCATTCTCTCACACATTGTGCACAAACACGAAGAGAAGATCGTTAACATTGGTCTGTGTCGGGCCGGTCAGGAGCAGGTCGGCGGCGGCGCGGAGGTAGGGATAGGCGTCATGGCGGCGCAGGTGTTCGGCGGCGGAGAGGCCGGCAAGCTCGCCTCTGTGGACGGTGCCGCTGTCGGCCAGGCCGCCGGCGCTGTCGGTGGGTCCGTCGGTGCCGTCGGTGGCCAGTGAGACGACGGTCATTCCCTTCAGATGCTGAAGAGGGAGAGCGGCGGCGAGGGCGAGCTCCTGGTTGCGGCCGCCCTGACCGGGATTGTCACCGAGACTGACGGTGGTCTCGCCGCCGAGGATGAGGCAGGCGGGCGCGGGTACGGGGAGTCCGCTGTCCTGCACTTCGCGGCCCAGGCCGACGAGCACTTTGGCGACTTCGGCGGCCTCGCCTTCGACGTAGGTCGAGAGCAGGATCGTGTTGTAGCCAAGTGCGGTTGCCTTTGCGAGGGCGGCGCTGGCGGCGGTGCGGTTGTCGGCGACGACGAGTGTGTTGCTGGTGGCGAAGACCGGATCGTCCGGTTTGGGCGTGTCGGGGATGTCGCCGGCTAACCCGGCCTGCAGGCGTTTGAGGATGGCCTCTGGCAAGGCTGTAGTCAGGCTGTATTTTTCGACGATGGTCCAGGCGTCGGCACAGGTACTTACGTCGGGGACGGTGGGGCCGCTGGCGATTACGTCGAGCGGGCTGCCGATGACGTCGCTGAGGGCGAGGGTCAGGAGGGTGGCGGGCGCGGCGGCGCGGGCGAGCTGGCCGCCTTTGACGACGCTGGTGTGTTTGCGGAGGCAGTTCATCTCGTTGATGGTTGCGCCGCAAGCGAGGAGGGCGTCGGTCATGGCCTGCATGTCGGACAGGGTGAGGGCTGGATAGGTCTGGCCGGAGTTCCCGGTGATCTCAAGTGCAGGGGCTACCAACAGAGCGGAGCCTCCGCCGGAGAGAAGGGTGATTACCAGGTCGTCTGGGCCGGCTTGCTCGACGAGGGCAAGCATTTCGCTGCCGGCGAGGACGCCGGCCTCGTCGGGAAGGGGATGACCGGCCTCGACGACGCGAATGGTGGACTGCGTAGTTGAGGAAGGGTCGGCGGGCTGGGCGTGTTCGTACTTTGTTACGGCGAGGCCGCCGCTGATGCGATCCTGGAGAACGGCTTCGACGGCGCTGCACATGGGTGCGGCGGCCTTGCCCGCGGCGACGACGAAGATGCGGCGGTAGCGGCGCAGGTCGTAGGTCTGCGCGTGCGCGGGGTCAGGGGCAGCGGGGTCGGTGACGGTCAGGTACTCGTCCTGGCGCTGGAGGACGTTTTGGACGGCGGCGAAGGGATCGACGGCATCAAGGGCAGCGTCGAGGACGGCGAGGATTGGGCGGCGGGCGGTCGGGTCGGGGGTGAGGACGGAGGTGTCTAAGCGGGTCATGCTGTGTTTCTTCGATTGTCAGGCAAGAACCGATTCAACTCTTCCACTAGAATATGAACCGTCGTAGAAGGATTGTCTATAGCTGGCTGAGGGTTGGGATAGAATCCGAGGAGGCGCTTGGCGTTCCTGATAGCCGTGCCTTGATGAGACCGCAACTGATCATACATGCGTAAAGAACTCTTGTCGTATGGACAATCCAACAGTTCTGAAAGCTTATTCTCATAGTCCTTGCGATGCATCGGAGAGTTATAAAAGTGGAAGTGAAGAAGATACCATATCTCAAATGCTTGATTGGAATACGCTACTCTCAACCCCTGATTCTCTGCCCGTCTGATAGCACTATCGAAGTCACGTTCATTCCAGTCATCCTTGTCAAAGACGCACCAGACTTGGTCGTAAGGATCCCTGCCTCGTCTTCTCGAAGATTGCCGTCTGAGCTCCAACGCTTTTTCCACTAGTTTAGGAGGGCTAACACCATAGCCTTGAGCATCAACATTGATAAGTCCCGGCAAATGAAAACTTTCAAAATAGTTTGGTTCGGTCTTTTCGCCTTCGCATACTATCAGAAAGCGTTCTCCCGGGTCCCTTCTCTTGATGGAACGACGGTCATACCCTCTGCCACCACCTTTCTTGTGACCGTGAAGTTTGCGTTTCCTGGCCATCAATCTTAATCCTGCAGCACGTGACGCATTTCCCCCAGGAAAGGAATAGCGCCATAACGCCCATGAATGTAATCCTTTTCATAGGTAGCATCATTGCGCACCTTAAACTCAGCTAATGAATATAAGTACGACGCTCCATGTAGATCTTTTTCTACAAACCAGATCTGATCTCGGCGCAGCAACTGATTATCCAGCAAATTAGTATCTTGCGTAGCAAAAACTAACTGTGCGTGTTTGGAGTTTCTCGCGGGATCATTGAAGAGACTGACGATCTCTCTTGTCAGCAAAGGGTGTAAGCGAGCGTCCAACTCGTCAATGATGAGTACGTCTCCGCGCCTCAGAGTGCCAACAAGGGGGCCGGACAAGGAAAAGAGTTTCTTGGTACCTTCTGATTCGTGCCCATCCAAGTCGAACAACTCTTCGACGTCGGGCTGGTTTTCACGTCCAACCTTCCGGTGAACGGTTCGCACTACCTCTCGCTCTATCGAGTCTGAATCTGTTAGTTCTCTGACAGCTTTTTGAACAGAAGCCACAGCAGATTGGACTCTTTGAACCTCGTCGTACAACTTACGCAATTCTTCAGGGGCATCATCGGGCAGTGGTGGGAGGCTTGGAGTGGGAACTACCACCCTCTCCAAGTGAATTGCGTCGATTCCCAAGTCCATGTGCGTTAAAAGATTTTCAATAACCCTAGCGGAGTCCTCTTCTCTGAACATTCGCTCAGTGACCCTCCGCATGCCTCTATCCAAATCCATCAAGCCGGTTGTAATTCCAAGTGACCGAAACCAGCCAAGCACCTCGCTTGCAATTCTGCCGTTGAATTGGGCGCAAACGGAGAGGAAAAGCGCATTGGGTCGGGTTCTTTCGATTAAGTCGCCGCCTTCCGCCTTGAACTTCCCTCCCGGCTTACTCATGCCTTCTTCCCGCCCGAACAGTCTGGATTCCTTAGCCTTCGGGGCGACATAGAGCCATTCAGCCTCAACACGTTCAGCAGTCACTTCAAAGCCATATCGAAAACGTTGTTCCTTTACGACGAAAACAATCTCAAAAAAAGAAGGCTCAGAGTCGGACTCGGTACTTAGTCGGAAAGGTTCAACGTCGATTTCTGATTGATCTTCTTCCTCTCGGATATTGGCGGAATGTATGACAAAGTGACGCATGAAGTTCATTGCGGCAATTAGGTTACTCTTGCCACTGGCATTGGCGCCGTAAATGGCAGCGCTCGTTAGCAGCTTAAGTCTGCCATGTGCAGAAAAAAGATTCGTTTCATTCAACTCTGCCTTTTTCGCCTTTAGCGAACTAGCAACCATGCTAAAGGTTACCTTATCACGGAAGGACCGATAGTTGGCGACACTGAATTCAATTAGCATGAGTCATTTCCATTGGTAAAACAAAAGGATTCGTGAAAATCTCTCAGTTTTCCCTATTTTACCATAAATGAACACAGCTCAATAGACTAGGAATTCGAGAGAACCCTAGAACTGTGCGAACAAGAATCTCTTGTTAAAATTCTCGCCTTTACGCCGCCAGCCCACTCAGTCTCAGTCTCCTCCTAGGCGGCGGAATTTTTGGAGGCCGTCGTCGACCTGGACCTGGCCGACGTAGAGATCGCCGTGGGAGTCGGCCCAGATGCCGTGGGGGCAGGCTGCGAATTCGCCGGGTTTGTCGCTGGGTTGGGCGCCGCCCCAGTGGCTGAGGAGCTCGCCGTCGAGGGTCCAGACGCTGACGCGCTGCTCGAGCTCGGCGACGTAGACGACTTCGCCATTGGGGTCGAAGTAGATGGTGTCGGGTTTGAGGAGGCCGGTGCGCTCCTCAAGGAAGTTGCCGTCGGTGTCGAAGAGCTGGATGCGGTCGTTGGTGCGGTCGCAGACCCAGACGCGGTCGTCCTTGTCCAGGCGGACGCAGTGGGAGAGTGTGAACTGGCTGGGGCCTTCTCCCCAGTCGCCCCAGGAGAGGACGTGCTCGCCGGCGGCGGAGTATTTGTGGACGCGGGCGTTGTCGTAGCCGTCGGAGATGAAGAGGTCGCCGTTGGAGGCGACGGCGAGATCGGTGGGCAGGCGGAAGGGTTCGCCGGGGGCGCCCTCCTGACCGGGCGTGCCGATGGTCATGACCAGATCGCCCTGGGCGTTGAACTTGAAAATGCAGTGGGTCTCGCGTTCGGTGCACCAGACGTTGTCCTCGTCGTCGATGAAGATGCCGTGGGCATCCTCGATGACGTCTTCGCCCCAGGAGGCGAGGAAGTTGCCGTCGCTATCGAAGACGACGAGGGGATGCTCGCTGCGCGAGTAGACGAAGACGCGGTCCTGGGAGTCGCAGGCGACCGCGGCTACCCAGCCGAACTGCCACCCTGCGGGCAGTTTGGCCCAGTTTTCGATTACTTCGTACTGATAGGCGCCGGTTCCGAACGGCATGGCAATCTCCTTTGCCTGGTTGAGACCCGCTGCGGGTGCGGCGGGGATATGGAGTACACCATAATTCTATCCGCGAAGTCACGCGAAGGGGCGCGAAGAACATCAGTGGCTATCGGATTCTCCTGGCGTGACATCGCGGTCCTTTGCGGATTAGCAATACTTTGCTGAAGCAATTCGCTGGTCCAACAGCCATCACCGGGCACTAGTCGTCCCATGCTTAGACGGCGATCTTGATTACTTGCTCGTCGCCGAGGCGATAG
>VYDA01000577.1 GCA_009843665.1 Caldilineaceae bacterium SB0675_bin_29
CTCCATCACCCCCTGCAACCCACCGCCATGTGCCGGCCTCGCCCCTGCCCACCTCCCTTCCGCGTCACCCTCTCCTTTCCCCCTCAACCCGCCGGTATGGGCAGGCATAATGCCTGATCCACCCAGCACGTCTCAAGCCACTAACCACTAACCACTAACCACTAACCACTGACCACTGCCGTTCAAATTGAGCAAAGCACTATTCTGTGCTAAGGTGGCGACCGGGCCCCCTCCCCCAAACCGCAAGAGGACTACCGATGGCTGAGCAGAATGTTGCCCACCTGCAGCGGCAAAGCCGCCGCCTCACCCTGATATGCAGTCTGACCCTCGTGGTCGGTGCCATTCTGTTGCGCCTGGGCGCGCTGGACCCCGATTTCAGCGCCCGCCGCTGGCTTATGATCTCTGCCCTCACTGTGGCCGGTGTGTTCTGGTTCCTGCGACGCGTCCTCGACCAGAACCATGCCCCCGGCCGCCAGGAACTCTTCGCCGATCTGGGCCCGGCCAACGTGCTCACCATCTATCGCGGACTTGCCTACGCCTGGATGGCCGGATTCCTGCTCTTGCCAAGACCCGGCGGCCTGCTGGACTGGCTCCCGGCCCTGCTTTACATCGGGGCGAGTGTAGCCGATGTCTTCGACGGCTACCTGGCCCGCAGATCAGACAGAGTGACCCGCCTCGGTGAGACCTTGGACATGGAATTCGACGGCTTCGGCGTCCTCGTAGCCTCCGCCCTGGCCGTCCAATATGGACAGCTGCCTCTCGTCTTCCTGCTCGTGGCCTTTGCACGTCCTCTCTTCGTTTGGGGTATGTTGTGGCGTACCAGACAGGGCCTCCCCAACTACTCGATGACCGACAGCGATCAGCGCCGCATCATCGCCGGCCTGCTGATGATCTTTCTCTCTACCGTCCTCTGGCCCATCTTCGAACCCCCCGTTACCTACGCCGTCGGCGCTGTCTTCGGAAGCGCAGTGGCGCTCAGCTTTCTGCGCGACTGGCTGGTCACCGTCGGCTGGCTGAGGCCGGACCATCCAGCCTACATCCATTGGCGTGCCCGCCTCAAACTCTGGGCCTTTGTCTGGGTCCCAGTACTCCTCAGAATAGCAATCGCCCTGCTGGTCGCCCTCGTTGTCTCGAGCCTCCTCGCTTCAGGCACTGCCCTGCCCGCGTCGCTCAGCTGGCCCGTCGCCGCCGTCACCGCCGCCGCAGGTCTGACAGCCCTGTTCGGTATTGGCGCCAGGACGTCGGCCGGCTTCGTCAACGCTGCCGCATACCTCTACTTCATCTTCGGCGGCCAGTCCTGGTTGGGCTTGACGCTGCTCGTCCTCTCCTCCCTCCTGCTCGTTCTCGGTAGCGGCTACTTTACACTCTGGATCCCCGAGGAACGCTGGCTCCGCGTTGGAACTGTCGGCTCCTGAGTCCTGCTGAACCGAGCATTCGCCGGCGGTTCTCCGGACAAAGTAGCAGCAGACCCTTCCCGGCCCTGAAAGTCGGTCATCCTGATTCTCCCTCTCCAAACGGGAATCGCCATCCTCAATTCGGTCCGCACAGGACTCAAAATATCGCATTGTGATAAACGCGAGTTTGTGCAATGATAGTGGCAATTCAGTCCCCCCTTCGCCGCGGAACGCTGTATCTGGACTTTCCAAAGGAGATTGAGGATCATGTTGGATCTGCGCTCTTTGAGTCCACAGTCAAAACGAATCGTTGGCCTCGCGCTGCTCACGGGTCTGATCCACCTGTTTGTTGGCTTCCAGGGTCAGTTTATCCTCGTTCTGAACGGGCTTGGCTTCATCGCCCTGGCCATTGGTCTTTATCTGCTCCCTCAGCTGCAAGACTGGAGAAGCCAGATCCGATGGGTTCTGATCATCTATACCGCGGTAACCATTGTCGGTTACTTTGCAATCTTCCCGCAGCCCCTTGACTACGGACTTGGCCTCGTGACCAAGGCTATCGAAGTCATCCTGATCGTGCTCCTCTTCATTCAATCGAGGTAACACTATGCACATCGAGGAACTGGAAACGCCTGTCGGCGTCGTTGATCTGGACCGGCTCTCCGCCAACATCGAGCGGTTCCAGGCATATCTGGATAACCACGACATCGACAACCGCCCCCATATAAAGACCCATCGCATCCCGGCGATCGCCCACTTGCAGTTGGAAGCGGGTGCCGTCGGCATCACCTGCCAGACATTGAGCGAAGCGGAGGTAATGTGTAGTTCGGGAGTCAGGGATATCTTTCTGCCCTACAACCTGCTCAGCAAAGCCAAACTCAGACGTCTGATGCTCCTGTCGCGCCGCGCCAAAATAAGCGTAACCGCAGACTCTGCCCGCACCGTCGCCGGGTACGCCGAAGCCGCCGAGCAGGAAGGCACGGTCCTACCTGTTCTGATTGAAATGGATGGAGGATACGAGCGTTGCGGCGTGACCACAACGGAAGGGGTGCGCGAACTCGCCCGGCAGATCGACAGCGCCTCCCATCTCCACTTCGGCGGGCTGATGGTCTACCCTTCAAACCCGGAGTCCAACGCCTTTATGGGCGAGTCCAAAATGCTCCTCGCCCAGGACGGGCTCGACGTCGAGAGGGTCAGCGGTGGCAGTTCTTTTGTGTTGTGGCAAGCCCACGAATTCACCGAAATGACGGAGCATCGGGCCGGCATGTACGTCTACGGTGACCGCAACCTGGTCGACGCCGGCGTCATGACGCTCGACGACTGCTCCTACATCGTTTTGGCCACCGTGGTCAGCCGCCCCACCGACGACAGGGTTGTCCTCGACTCGGGCAGCAAGTCGCTCGCCGCAGACGGTGCCCGCCAGTCGCCCGGGCACGGCCTGATCGTCGAGTATCCCGACGCGGAGATTTTCAAGCTCTCAGAAGAACACGGCCACGTGGATGTGTCGCGCTGTGACCGCAAGCCGGAGATTGGTGAAAGGGTCAGCGTCCTCGTCAACCACTGCTGTGTCTCCAACAATCTCTTCCCCCGCATAGTCGGACACAGGAAGGGCGAAGTTGAGCTGGAGTGGCCGGTCCTCGCCAAGGGATGGTAAGAAGCGATACTCGCAGCGCCTTCCCAACGACCGCCCTTTCGGGGGACGCCTATAGCCCGACGCGGCCGCTCGCTTTGCTCAGAAACTGATGCCCAGCAGGGGCGGTGCAACGACGATACCAAGATAAGCCAGCAACAAAACGACAAGTACCAGGCGAATCTTTCCCCACCCACTCAGATTGTTGAACCATCCCCCGCCGCTCGGACTGCTTCGACCGGCCGGCGGCGGATACTCCTCGGCTGCCGCCGCTTCACGTCTCCGTTGCGGAATACCCTCCGGTGCGCCGGCAGGAGGGTCGACGCCGGGGCGCGGCGGTAGGCCAGTCTGATCAATACCGCCCCCGACCGGTTGGCTCAGAATGCGATGCAGGTCAGTGGCAACCGAGGGCAATCGCGACTTGAGCAAGTCCAGTCCGGGATATTCGACGTACAGCAGGTCGACGTCTGTCTCCGCGAACGCACTTTGGCCGTACGGCTCATCCGACAGAATCGCCTTCTCACCGAAGATCTCGCCCTCACCGCGGGTCCAACTTCCGGCCCCGTTCAGAAGTTGAAGTCGTACTACCCCTCTCTCAATGAAATAGAGAGCATCGCTAGGCGCACCGGCCCGAAATACCTGTTCCCCCTGGCGCAAATGGGCCTGTCTCAAATACCGTGCCACCTCCTGGAGTTCGTTGACTTCAAGATTGGCCAGCAGAGGGAATCGCCGCAGCCTCTCCGCAGTCACCGGCGTCGGCTGCGAAGCGGAACGTGAGGCCAGCACCCGGTCGAGTGCCGCGCCTATGGCAGGCAACTGTCCCACCAGTTCCTCGAGGTCCGACCGGTAGAGCACCCACAGATTCGTGTTGCCGATGGCGGTGGCGTTCTCCTTCCGGGCCTCCCCGGTCAACAGGCTCATCGCCCCGAAGTAGCTGCCCACGTCTACCCTTGCCAACTCCTGAAGGACCCCGCTCTCGTTTTCCGCCGTTAGTTCGACCTCCCCTTCGTCAACCAGAAAAAGCGCGTCGCTCCTGTCGCCCAGCCTGTAGATCCCCTCACCTGACGGCACGTGCTGTAGCACCAGCTTCTGAGCGATGGCATGCAAGTTGGAAGGTTCCAGTTGGCCGAAAAGCGGCGTCTGCGCCAGCCGCACAACCGCCTGCGTCTGGTCCGTTAAGCTCAACCGGCTGCGGCTGTGTCGGCCCAGCGCCCGCCGCAGATGCGGATACTTGCTGCTCAAACTGTGAAATGTCGACGCCGGCAGCGACCACAACAGGCAATCGTCTACCGAGTACGCGCTCGCATTGTACGGCTTATTCGTCAACAAGGGTAGGACGCCAAATAGATTCCCCGGCTCAACCAGACTTGCCGTCGGGCTTGGCTCCTCAGGCGTTGGCGCAGGCTGCAGCTCCAGCGCCCCCGTTTCCAAGAGGTACAGTGCCTCAGCCCGTTGACCGCTCTGATACAGAAATCTGCCCCGCTGCAATTGGTGAGGCTGCATACTTCTGGCCATCGGCTCGATCAAACGGTGGGGAAGACCCCCCAGCGCTCGCGTCTTGACCAGCTGCTCTACCAGGTAGTCCTCCAGTTGCGAAATCTGTTCTCCGAAATTCTGGCTGAGCTTGATCCCTATCCCGTACTCCCGCTGCAGCAGTTGCCGCAGCCCGGAGTCCGGCAGGGACCACAAGTGAACGTCGGACGCAGCCACAGCACTTGTGTTGTGGGCCAGACCCCGCAGAAACTCGGCCTCCCCCAACAGGCTGCCAGGACCCAGCGTAGCCAGAACCGAACCGTTTGCATCAAACAACCGGACATAGCCGCCCCGTATCAGAGAGAGGTCACTGCAGTTATCATCGCTGCGAAAGATCGTACCCCCGCCCGGAAAACTCTCTTCGCGCAGGATCGTCACGATCTCTTCCAGCTCACTATCTGACAAATCGTGAAAAAGTGGCGTTGCGCGCAGAAAATCAACAGACATGATCACTCCTTTCCGACACCGCATTCCGAGCCCAAGTTAACTTCTATTGTGCCAGAATGACCAAACTATCTCCAATCCCTCCGCAACCGCTTGCATCCCGACATAAAGGCCTTCTTCCCCAGCCAACCCCTTGTACGGGCACCCCTTGTGTGTGCCCTCGTCATTGCCCCTCCCGTGACATCTACTTTAAGCTAAGGCAGCTACTAAGCCTCATTCAGTGCGTGACGCCGGACGAGGCGAGCGCTGGTTTTTCTC
>VYDA01000277.1 GCA_009843665.1 Caldilineaceae bacterium SB0675_bin_29
ACGTCTTCGGCCCCGAGCTCAACTTCGTCGAGGTCTTCTACTTCCCCCAGGATACACCCGTCGAGCTCGGCCCGACCGAGCTCGTGCCCGGCTCCCACATCATGCCCACCAAGCGTCCCGACGACGAGGGCGGCGTCTTCACCGACGGCCCCGCCGGCACCATCGGCATCCACCATCACAGCATCCTGCACCGCCGCGGCGTCTCCACCGCCAAGGGCACGCGCCACATGCTCAAGTACAACTACTGGCGCACCACGCCCCCGCAGCGCGACTGGATCATCGAGCCCGACTTCGACTTCCAGCGCGCCTATTACGGCGGCCACGACCAGGCCCGCTACGTCGCCCACATGTTTTACTGGCTCTGCGGCAAAGGCGAAGAGTACCGCATCATCGGCGGCCAGGCCTGGCCCTGGTCCCACCCCAACCAGATCGGCCCCTCCTACGGCTTCGCCAGCGAGCGCGGCTACCGGCCCGACTGGCGCAAGCAAAACCAGGACGGCTACGCCTCTTAAGTTGTCAGTTTTTGGGTAACGACGCAGCGAAAGTCAACCCCCGGCCCCAGGCGAGCCGGTCCCACCAGCCTGCACCCTCACGCATCCCATGTCAGGATGATTCCCAGCCACCCCTCGCCGCCGGTTGCGGCCTGCGCGTAGATCTCCGGTGCCTGCGTGTAGGGTATCCTGGGACTGATCAGGTGGTCGACCGCCAGTGTCTGGTCGGCAATGCGGCGCAGCACGACGGCGCGATCGCGTTGTGGCGTCCAGGGCCAGTAGACGTGCGGCACTTCGAGGTCGAGCTCGTAGGCGCCTAAAACGTGCAGTTCGCGGCGCAGCAACTCGACCTGGAGCCCGATTTCGGCTGTGCCGGGCGCGCTGCCAACCATCACCACTTTCGCCCGCTGGCCGGCGGCCTCGAATACCGTCTGCAAAATCTTCGGATTGGCTGAAGCGTGAAAAAGGCACTGAGCGCCACCGGAGGTGACTTCCCGAACAGCGTTCACAACATGCGTTGCCCCGCTTTGGCGGGCAAGCTGGAGACGCTGCTCAACCAGGTCGACCGCGATGATGGGAAAGGCGCCGGCGAGCCGGGCCAGTGCGGTGACAAGCTGCCCAACGACGCCAACGCCGAAGACGACCACCGACTCGTCGATCTGCAGACGCGCCCGCCGGACTGCGTGCAGCGCCGTAGCCCCGTTGATCGCAAACGTCGCCTGTTCGTCGGTCAGAGTGTCGTCCAGCTTCCGAACATAGCCGTCCTGCAGAGGCGAGCCGGTCACGTCGACGGTCCAGTGCGTGGCGTGGCGCCCCATGATCAGAACCCGGGAGCCCGGCGCAAAGTCGGTGATGCCCCCACCCACATCCAGGACCCGTCCCACCGCGGCGTAACCCGGGTAGCCGGCGCGGCGACCGCTTCGCTCCATGCCGCGGAGCTGGTTCAACTCAGTGCCGGCGCTCACCTGGCTGCATGTAGCCCGCACGAGCACTTCGTTGGCGCCAGGCGCCGGTACGTTGAACTCTTCGACTTCTACCAGCATTCCTGGGCGAAAGACGAGACGGTGGCCGTGCATGGTTCGCTGCAGCGATTACTACGCGGTCCCGAAAGTAAGCCCCAGCTCGTTCAGCCATCTGCGGTAGGCAATGGCAGTGCGGTCGGACCGCAGATGCACTGTAAGTCCAGCGGAAGCATCTCGGGCCGTTGTGATTCCACGACCGGTATGTCCTGGTCGAACAGTTCGTCCTGGAAGGCGCGGATTTCATCTTCAGGAACGTCGTACGCGGTATCCGTAGAAAGCCACAGCCAGCCGCGACTAACCAGCTTCTCGACCGGCGTGACTGTGAAGAAAAAGGCGAACCGGGTCTCAGCAGTCGGTTTGACGACACAGACTGTCAAGGGGCGTTGAATGTGGAAAGTGTAGGATGACGGATGCTCGGGGTCACTCCCGTCCGGCCTGGGTTGCCAGATACGAACATCCCTCGCAATCACGCCATTTGACCCTACCTCGACCTCGTAATCCTCCATCTGCGGGTAACGCTGGTCGCCCAACAGACCGTCATGCACGAAGGGGAAATGGGCAACATCGACAAAGTTTTCCAGGACACGCGGCGCACTGGCTTGGATATCGTAGGGTCCACAGAAGGTCTTGTGATAGTGCGGCTCATCCCATTCGGGATACGCAGGAACATCGTGTGCGGGATCGCCAAGGGAGACCCAGACCATGCCATATCTCTCTTGAACCCGGTATGATCGGGCTCGCGCTTTTTGCGGAGGCACCTGGTCGGGGTGGGCCGGAATGTGTACGCATTGCCCCTCGCCGTTGTAGGCCCAGCCGTGGTAAGGGCAGACGAGATTATCATTTTCAACCCGTCCAAGCGACAGACGCGTGCCCCGGTGAAGGCACAGGTCTCTCCAGGCCAGGACCTCGCCCTTGAGACGCCACAGCACGATGTCCTCCCCCAGCACACGCGCCGCTGAGATCCCCCCCTCTTTCAACTCGTGTGAGAGTTCGACCGGATGCCAGTCGTCGATCAGAACAGGGTCATTGATCATGTTAGCGTCTCTCTGCAACAGTTGGGTGATACGTGTGAGTATGCGACTTCAACTTCAAGATTCCAAGGCTTGCACATCCGCCTGTCTGCTATCTTGAACCAGGTGGGACGAGACCGCACTGAGCTTGGCGCTCGCGGCTCCCTGCAACGCCACCGTCAGGTTGCTCCAGCTACGCCGCCGCCTGACCCTGCGTCAATACCTCGCAACCGGTCTCGGTAATCAGGATGGTTTCGCTCGTGCCGGCGCCGTACTCGCCCAAGACTCGTAAGGTGAAGGGCAGGTGAAAGGTCATGCCGGCCTGCAACGGGGCATGATTGTGCAGTTGGATGAAGAAATGGATCGGTTCCAACCAGTCCGGAGGAAAGCCGATTCCGACCGAATAGCCGAAATTGTAGTGGAACTGGATGCGATCCTCAATGGGCTTGATCGCCTTTTGGAGCGCGGCCGCCGCAACATCCGAGGTCGGGACGCCGGCGCGCGCGGTCTCGACGATTGTCTGTACAGCCAGATGGGCCGCGTCGTTCAGCTCTTGACGCTCCGGCGGTGCCGGTCCCACCACGGTCGTACGCATGATCGGCGCCGTGTAGCGCCGCACGCAAGCCCCCAACTCGATGAAGACCGAGTCACCATGCTGAATGGGGATGTGGCCCACTGTACTGTGGGCCAGGCCGGAACGATAGCCGGCCGCCACGATGGGCTCGATGCACATGAAATCGCTGCCGTTGCACCGCATGACTTCGTATGCGGCGCTGGTCACAGTATGATCGTAGACGCCTTCAGCGACCGCCGCCAGCGCGGCTTCCGCGCCCAACCGGGTGAGCCGGCCGGCCTCGCGCATGTAGGCAATTTCTGCCTCTGACTTGACCAGCCGCACCTCGTCTACAAGACCTGAAGCGTCCGTCCACTGGCTGCCGTCCAGCATCTGCCGCAGGCGGCGGTAGTTTTTCACGCCAAGATTGGGGCTGTTCTCCTCGATACCCAGGCGCCTGTTGCGCAGATTCTGGTCGTCAAGCAGGTTGACCAGTGACGTAACCGGATCGTCCTGCGCCGTGTACAGCGCCGGTTCGCTCAGCCACGCGCTGGCCAGGAAACGCCCCAGTTCAAAGTTGAAGATAAGCAGTATGGGATCGCCGCTGTCGGGGACGATACAGCACTGGAAATCCCACGAGTTGACACTGTTGTAGCCGGTCAGATAGAAGACGTTGCCGGCGCCGAATACGAGCAGCACATCAATTTCCCGGGCCGCCATTTCTGTTCGCGCTGCGGCCAGGCGGCGCTGATACTCCTCCAACGTGAACCAGTTCTCCTTCGGTATTCCCATCGTATGGCTCCATGAGACAAAAATAGTTGATACGCAAAGCTACGGGGACCGGGGCATAGGCCGGCAATACAACCTGCAGGCCGGCTGGAGGAAGGCAGAGCCTGTCGTTCTCTTCGCAGCCGAGCGCGAACCACTGCCCCTGGCGGGAGGCTAGGAATTGCCATCCAGCGCTACGGCCTTCCCGGTCTTCGTGGAACGGATGATGGCGTCGGTTACCCGGAGCACATCCAGATTATGTCGACCGCTGACCTCCGGCTCCACGCCCTCAACAACGTACTCATACAAGAGGCGTGCGACCCAGTTGATACCATCTCCCGGCTCGACATCGATCCCCGCGTCGAGCGGCAGGGAAACCACGCGGCCGTCCTGATATTCAGCGTGCAAGGTGGTTGGGATGTCCTGGAGGGGGCCGCGCTGTACCAGCGTGGCCTCGGCGCACTCGATGCGGAATTCGTAGGCGCTGCCTCGGGCCTGGGAGGTCGACACCAATGTAAACGGAATGGAGCCATCGAATTCGATCGTCGCCACCGCGGTGGAGGGGGTGGGCCAGTTGCCCCAGGAGGGCTCGAATGAGTATCCGAAGACGCGCGTTACTTTGTGTTGGGCGAGCACTGATATCAGCGAATCGATCTCATGCACCGTCATCTGCCACAGCTGCATGTGCTCGCTCAAGGGATAGTGACCGGAGCGCGGCTTATAGTGGTGCATGTGGCCGAAGCCGGGGGCGCCATAGGCCTGCTCCAGCATCAGCCGGCGCATGGTAAGTTCCGTCCGGAAGTAGCGGATCTGCTGGGTCACCACTATCTTCACCCCGTGAGCATCCGCCAGTTCAACCAGGCGCACTGCTTCTTCCAGATCGCAGGTGAAGGGCTTCTCAACCAGCACGTGCTTGCCGGCAAGGATCGCCTCCCGGACAAACTGCGCGTGCAGCCGGGCGTGGGTTGTCACACCCACCGTGTCGGCCGGTACATGCCGCAGCGCGTCGGTCAGCGTGGTGAAACAGGCCGTCTCCGGTAGTCCATTTGCCAGGCGTTCACGCTCCAGGATTTCCCGGGAGATGTCCACGATCGCCACCGGCCGCACATGGGGGGAGTCCTTCAGATGCTCAAGGTAGTGGCGGCCGCGCCCCCCAACCCCGACAAAGATCGCTTGCAGCGGTTCTTCAGCCATTGCGACTCCATTCTGTGTTCAATCTGAACGCCCGTGCCGGTTCAAAAACCTAATCCCGGCGTTCCTATCAATGCTCTGCCAGCAGGACGCCGCGCCCGAAGACGGGCGCGTTCACGCCAGCCAGGCGCAAGGCTGCCCAGATGCTAACCGCCGGCGCGCAGACTACCGGTTTACCCAGGTAGGCTTCCCCCGGCGCCATGATGGCGGCGGGGCG
>VYDA01000436.1 GCA_009843665.1 Caldilineaceae bacterium SB0675_bin_29
GGTAGACGAAAGTATCCACCTCACTCGCCGCGCCCCAAGTGTGCTCGCCGAGGGAGGCGACATTCTAGTCGGTGTCTAAGACGACCGGGATGTTAAATGCCTCCCGGAGCATGGGCGCGACGGGTGTGTTGGCCCAGCCTAGTTTGGGCGTATTTGTTATGTATCCGAAGGTTTGGGAGTAGGGGTCCGGGTCGACTGGACCAAAGGAGGCCACGCCGATTGCGGATATTTCGTGCTGCTCCTGCTGATCACTAAAGAAGTCGACTACTTTCCCCAAGGTAATGTCAGGCGATTCTGTGGGCAGGCGGAGTTCCGCACGAATATCATCGGGCCCGGTTCCGACTGCGCAGACAAACTTCGTACCACCTGCTTCGATTCCGCCGAATGCTTGATTCATGTCGTTGACCTCGCCACATTGGGTACGGGTGACTTATTGGAAGGCTCCGCTCGTTACTCTTCGGGCGTGACGCGTAAATCCTTCTTGCGACCAGCCGGCACGCTCCCCGATCCGCTCTTGAAGCCAGCAGTACAGGGTCAGGGCAGCTTCCTGCGAGCGCCAGTCCTCCCAACCCGAATCTGCATACATCTCCGGAATGCCGGTGCGCTCTGTGCGCTTTCCGCCGCCGCCGTCACCGGCAACGAAACTGTCTACGATCACCCAATCGCTCACTTCGAGTAGGAGCTTCCCAAAGGTGTCGACTCTGGAATAGGGAAGGCAGGGGCTAACCGTGATTTGCGTCGCAATGCCCCACTCCCGTGACTGGCTGGCAGGCAGCTGAAGTTTCCTAATCGTCTTACATTGGGGCGTCAAGTTACGCAGCACATCTTCTCTGTCTGTCTCGATGGTGAGGTTGAGCAGGCATCGTTCCCCGAGGGCCGCCATGATGTCGAAATCCCTTGCTGCCAGGGGCGAACGTGTCTGAATCACCAAGAGGCCGGGGGGCGTTTTCTCGAAGACGGATAGACAGTTGCGGGTCAGCTGATAGGTGCGTTCTGCCCCCTGATAGGGATCGGTTGACGACGACATAAAGATGGCGGACCGCTCAAGCGTTTGGCGACGTTTCATCTTTGCCAGTTCCAGCTCCAGCCGATCTGCGATGCCTACCCTGGGGTAGACGTAGCTTCCCCACTCCCAACCGCCGTTGTAAAAGCGGTGGACATTGGACTGGCTTACGTAGCAATAGCTGCAGCCGAAACGGCAACCGATGTAGGGCTGGAGAGTATGGCTGAATCCGGTCAGAAACCCGCCCGTTCGGGTCAGAGCGCCGCGCGCGGGGCGCTCGTGCAGCAAGTTTTGAGAGTCGCTCATTGGAGTAGCTTCGCCGGCTGCGAATGTTGCCCAAGTATACCACTTCCATATTCCAGGTGCTATACTTGTAGAAATGAACGGGAAGTTCCGATACTGCCCATACTGCGCCAGTTCGATCGTTGAAGAGTTGCGATTCAATGCCGTGAGGCCTGTCTGTTCGGCGTGTGGATTCGTACAGTTCCACGATCCGAAAGTGGCTGTCATTGCCCTAGTTGTGCACCGGAAAAGGGTCCTGTTGATTCAACGGGCGGTGGACCCTGCGAAGGGGAAATGGTCGCTGCCGGGCGGGTACATGGATGCGGGGGAGATGCCGCAAGAAGCGTTGAAGCGAGAACTGCAAGAAGAGGTCGGTCTGAGCGTGAAGATCGGCGAGTTGATCGAAATCTTCCCAATGGTCAATGACGAGGAAGAGCGAATAGGGATAGTGTTGGCGATTGAAGGGGAGCCTTCCGGTTCGCCGGAGATTCCTTTTGTGGCGGACGACGCGCAGGACGCAGGGTGGTTCTGTCTCGATGAAATTCCTTCAGATTTGGCCTTTGAATCGACTGATACGCTGCTGAACAACTGGAAATCTTCTTCTCCTGGGTGCTCAGAGGATGTATGCCAGGAGCAAGGAGTAGATTAGTTTTCCCATATTGGCGAAGACCACTGATGAACCGATCGGGGCAAGCGGAAGGAACAGGACCGGTTTCCTCTCCAATCCTTCGAACTGAAGGCAATCCAAAAGAAGTCGAGTCCGGCGAACCCAGGGTCGTACATACGTGTCTGGTTACGGGGGGAGCCGGATTCCTCGGCATAAATCTAGTCCGTTACCTGCGTGCGAGGGGAGTCCAGGTCGTTTCCCTCGACATGGCCCCCTTCGATTACCCGGAGAGGGACTCAGTCAAGGTCATGGACGGGGACATTCGCGACATGAGTGCGGTCCGCGCCGCGATGGAAGGTGTGGACACGGTGGTTCACGCTGCGGCGGCTCTGCCTTTGTACAGCGCGGAGGAGATATATTCTACTGACGTAGACGGTATTCGCAACGTATTGGAGGCGGCTTACGAATCGGGTATTGGTCGGCTCATCCACATTTCGTCAACCGCGGTGTACGGCATCCCAGATCACCATCCCCTGAAGGAGGATGACCGGTTGCACGGGGTGGGTCCTTACGGCGAAGCCAAGATTGAGGCCGAAGAGATTTGCCTGGCGTACAGGGAGAAGGGGATGTGTGTGCCCATTATCCGTCCCAAGTCGTTTGTCGGCCCCGAGCGGCTTGGAGTCTTCGCCCTGTTCTATGATTGGGCGAAGGACGGCAAGAACTTTCCTATGCTGGGCAGTGGAAGAAATCTCTATCAGCTGTTGGATGTGGAGGATCTTTGCTCTGCGATTTTCCTGGCTACCACCCTCCCAGCATCAGCTGTCAACGATACGTTCAACATCGGCGCGACCGAGTTTGCGACG
Organism: Caldilineaceae bacterium SB0675_bin_29; assembly: GCA_009843665.1. GTDB lineage: Bacteria > Chloroflexota > Anaerolineae > Caldilineales > Caldilineaceae > Bin5. The sequence continues at coordinate 2,756 of VYDA01000436.1, forward strand.
ATGAAGGAGGACTATCAGGCCGTCCTCGACTTTGCGGGTCACGGTAAACGCATCATCCCGTTGCCCGCTGCGCCGGCCATCTGGACCTTGCGGTTACTGGAAAAGCTGGGTATTTCGCCGCTCTACAAGTGGGTGTATGAGACGGCGGCGACCGATTCATACGTGGACGTAACGAAGGCCCAACGTCTTCTGGGCTGGGACCCAGAGTACAGCAACCAGGACGCGCTTGTGCGGAACTACATCTGGTATATCGAAAACCTGGCCAACTTTGAAGGAAGCAGCGGCGTCTCGCACCGTGTGCCATGGAGCCAAGGTATCCTGAAGCTCGCCAAGGTCTTCTTCTCGTTTCCCTGAGGGGGCTCAATCTCCTATCGGGACAACCTGCACTTGCTCTTAGGCAGTCTCCTCGCCGCTCTCATCTTTGTCAGGTTCCACGGGAATATCTTGAGACGGGGGAGACTGCGCCTGTTTCTCTTCGAAGCTGTCTGCGAACTTCCTAACTTCATCAGCGGCAGACCTCAGGCCGATGGTCAGTCCTTCCTTCAGCTCAGCGGCGAGTTCGCTTTCGCGGACACGGTTTGCCACTCTGGTCGCCTGTTCCTGAAGATCCTGGCCCTGTTCGCTGCGACCGAACCGCTCGAGGGCATCTTCGAGGCTACCGAGCAGTGACCCGAGGCCGCGGCGCAGGTCGTCCTCGAGCTGGCGACGCTCGTCACTGCTCCAGACGTTGCGTGCTGCGCGAGCCATGGCTTCGACCAGTTGTTGAATCTCTTCGGCCAAGTCATCGCTCTTGTTGAAGCCCCCGGCGTCTTCTTCGGCGTTCTGATCCTGGTTTTCTTCCCTACGATTTTCTTCCATCCTTACCTCCTCATGTGCGATGGGTGTGCCTACATTACGCCGGATTGGTCCTTTGGTTTCAAGCGGGCGTCGGAAGCGTCCTGCCAGTCCTGAAATTCCTCTTCCAAGACCGCGGTCAGCGCCAACACAATGTCCTCTCGCCATGGATGGGACACAATCTGAACTGCGACCGGGAGGCCCTGATCATCAGCGGCGACAGGAACTACTGCGGCAGGATAGCCTGTCAAGTTGAAGGGGACCGTGTAGTCGAAGCGCTGGTTGTCGCGAGTACCGATAGCAGGCGCGGTGTGGTGCACTGCCGGACAGAGGATAGCATCGTAGTAGCGTATAAACTGGAGCAGATTTGTGCGGAATTGGTCCCAGGCGTGGAGCAACTCGACGACGTCCTGGCCGCGGGTCCCGGCCATGTGGCGCCAACCGCGATCGAGGTCGCGAGCGCCCCCAACCAGGTCGAGGGGCCGGTTCTCTACGACCTGGACCCCGGCGCGGGCCAAGGCCTGCCCGGAGGCGCCAACCGCGTTCGCCACTGCAGATGTCACCAGGGAGGCGGGATCGTAGGGAAAGGAGGCGATGGTCAGGTCGCGCAGGGGCAGCTGGCCCGGGTCGTAAATGGGTTTGGCGACGACCCCGGCATCGCGATAGTCCGGGCCGGAGATCGTCCTCAGGGCGAGCAGGAGATCCTCGGTGCGGCGGGCCGCGGGCCCGATTTGTGTGCGCTGGTCGGTGAATCCTCCCGGCTGGTTGTATACGCCTGAGTTGGGGACACGGCCCTGAGTGGGCTTGAGGGCGGTGATACCACAAAAGGCAGCGGGGATGCGAAGTCCGCCGCCGGTATCACTGCCAAGACCCAGGGGGGAGCCGCCGGCCGCGATCAGAGAGGCTTCCCCACCGCTGCTTCCGCCCGGGGAGCGGCTGGCATTGTGCGGGTTACATGTTTGCCCGACTATCGCGTTCTCGGTATCTGCGCCGCTTCCCGAAGGCGGACAGTTGGTTTTGGCCAGAAGAATCGCGCCGGCCTGTTTCATCCTGGCGACGACGGTGGCGTCTGTACGGGAGACGAGTCGCTTTCTAATGCGAGATTCCAACCGGCTCTGCAGGCCGGCGGTTTCGAATGTGTCCTTGACGGTGAAGGGCAGGCCGTGCAGAGGGCCAAGCTGCTCGCCTTGCGCCTGCCGTTCGTCGGCCAGTCTGGCCTGCGTCAGTGCGTCCTCTGCCGTCACTGTTACGGCGTTCAGCCGGGCGTTGACCGACTCAAGCCGTGCTTGAAATGCGGCAACAACGTCCTGCGCAGAGAGTTCGCGCGCTTGGATGGAACGAATCAGTTGGGTGGCGGTAGAGAAACAGATTTCCTCCATTTCCACTATCCTACCGCAGTAGAGTTTCTGCACCAACCGGATGGGAACGAGCGAGTCGCCAGTGATTTTGCAGCCTGGTCTCAAATCAGGTTGCTACTGCTGGCGGGAAAAGTTTACTTGCACACAAGGGCCCATAGTCGTATTCTGTAGGTGGGCTTGTTACGCGAAATAAGACGGGAACATCAGCCATGACGCGTCCGAACATTTTATTTCTCTTTTCCGACGAGCACAGCTACCGGTGCCTGAGTCTGTTAGATGGAGAGCCAGGCGAACCG
>VYDA01000163.1 GCA_009843665.1 Caldilineaceae bacterium SB0675_bin_29
GCACCCGGCTATGTCAGGACCGATTTCAGCCGGGCCATCTGGGAGAACCCGGATCTCAACCAGACTGTGCTTGGCGTTATTCCGCAGAAGAGAATCGCCGAAACCGACGAGCTAACCGGCATTGCCCTTTACCTGGCGTCGGATGCGAGTAGCTTCACGACAGGCGGAACGTTCGTTGTCGACGGCGGCCAGTGGGTTGATGCCGGCCTGGGCGCGTGAAGGACCGATCAAGCAATTCGACCCGTTTCCATGGCAGGGCTCGACCTCTCTACATCCATCAGATCACGAAACAGACAGCTCAATGACAGCCGACATTCTTCCCGACCTTCTTCTCCGCGTTCGACAGTTCATCGATGACGAGGTCGTTCCGATCGAAAAGCTGCTTATCGGACTTCCGTGGACGGAGGTTGAGCCATTGCTCGATCAGAAACGGGAGGCTGTGAAGGAGGCCGGTCTTTGGGGGCTGGCCCTGCCGGTTGAATGCGGCGGTCAGGGACTGTCGCTGGCCGAGTTCGGGCGGGTGAGTGAAGTGTTGGGGCGCACGCCAGGCGGCCACTATGCCTTTGGATGCCAAGCGCCCGACATGGGCAATATGGAGTTGCTCATCCATGCCGGCACGGAGGCCCAGCAAGAACGCTACCTGCTGCCATTGACCCGCGGCGAAATACGCTCCTGCTTTGCCATGACGGAACCGGAGCACGCAGGTTCCAATCCGACGTGGATGAGTACGAGCGCGGTGCGCGAGGGCGATGAGTATGTCATCAACGGCCACAAGTGGTTTACGACGGCGGCCGAAGGGGCGTCCTTTGCGATTCTGATGGCGGTGACCAACCCGGAGGCGGAGAGCCGTCATCAGCGGGCCAGCCAAATCATCGTAGATCTGGACACACCGGGGTTTCACATTGAGCGCAACATTTCGGTGATGGGGGAAGCCCACGGCGGCTGGAACAGCCATGCGGAAGTCTGGTTCGAGAATGTACGTGTACCGGTCGAGAACCTGATAGGGGAAGAAGGCAGAGGCTTTGCACTGGCCCAGTACCGGTTGGGTCCGGGACGCATTCACCACTGTATGCGCTGGATCGGAATCTGTGAGCGGGCCTTCGACATCATGTGCAGCCGTGCTGCGCAGAGGGAGGTGGCCCCGGGGCGACTGCTAGGTTCTCAGGGGATGGTACAGGCGTGGATCGCGGAGAGCAGAGCGGAGATAGACGCGTCGCGGCTGATGGTGTTGGAAACGGCGCGCAAGATCGACACGGAAGGGGTCTTTGCGGCACGAGACGAGATCTCGATTATCAAGTTTTACGTGGCTGACGTGTTGATGCGGGTATTGGATCGGGCTCTTCAGACGCTTGGCGGTCTGGGAATGAGCGACGATACGCCGATCGCGTACTGGTACCGGCACGAAAGGGCCTCGCGCATCTATGACGGGCCCGATGAAGTCCACAAAATGAGCGTCGCCCGACGCATCCTGCAGCGGTATCATTCGTGAGGGTCACGGGGAGTCCGACTGGCAAAAAACTAACGTTCTCAAGCAGTCGGACGCAGACCCGTTCCATCTCCAATAGTTGGCCCTGCCAGAGTAGCAAGGTTTCGACCAGCTTCATGACTTCCTGACAACGGCAGAGTCCTCCGTTTCCGGCAGTACAACTCCCACCGTCACTTCCCAGCCAACACTCCCATACTCCCTATCGCCATCGGTATGGCGAAAGACTTTGCGATTACGGCGCCGCTGGACTGAAGCGCTCGGTATTTTCGTTCAGCTACTTCCGGCGTGTGCCGCTGGCGTCAGACCGGACGCGCGGTTACATGGACCTGATTCCAGAAATCGGTCCAGGGTTAGCAGTACACCTCACGAAACGATAGCTGAAGCATCGCCCCACTTCCATCACATCTCAGCATCATCGAGTCGCGGGAGGAACCAGGCCGGCCTTCAGGATGGTGTCCCTCAGCCGAGCGGAAGATCCTGTGCTTTGCCGTTGCCGCGCGTCAGGCAGTTGCGCGGCGACTTCCTGCGTAGCCACCTCGCTCCATCAGTTCCACTCGCCCTAAAGGGCTGGCACAGCATCCTAAGATCCCGTCGGGTACGGGACCCCCTCAGATAGCGTCTTACCTTGGAGATTATACGAAGTGCACAATGAAAGAGGAGTTCGCGTTGAAATTGGTTGCTTGCTCGCGACTTCCGGCAAACAAATCTTCGTGTAAATTGTGCGATTCGCATAATAATTGGGCGCTGTTTTTGGCAGGATTGGCCGTGCAAACATATGCCCCGCTGAAATATGCTTTGCTTGTTGTGAAATTCGTAACAATGAAAGGGGGCAAGATCCGATGCGTTTACCTTCTGCCAGCAGTTCCCATCCTGCCCGGGGTCGCACGCCGCACAGGAACGGGAATGGCAAGCCCAAGCTTAACAAGGTAGAGCAATTGAAGCTTAGAAAGAGCCCGCTCGGTCTCATTCATGACATTTATCGCTGGGCCGACGAAGGGTTCGATGCAATTCCGCCGGAATACTATGACCTTTTCAAATGGCACGGTTTTTTCTATCGCAAGCAGACGCCGGGCTTCTTCATGTTGCGAATGCGCATCTCGAACGGGATCGTCAACTCGACTCAGCTGCGCGCTATCGCTGAACTATCGCGTGACTATGGACGGGGCGTGGGCGACTTAACGACGCGGCAGAACATCCAACTGCGCTGGATCACCATTGAGGACATGCCAGCGATTATCGAAAAACTGCAGGCGGTCGGCCTCGGCTCCGAGCAGACGGGAATGGACAATTTCCGCAATGTGACCGGCTGTCCTCTGACGGGCCTGACGCGCCATGAGATGATTGACACGCGGCAGCTCACTGCGGCCACGGCTCTTTCTCTTCTGGGGCCGGAATTTGAGAACATTCCCCGCAAATTCAATATCTCGATCAACGGCTGCCGTCTGGACTGCACACATGCGCAGAGCAACGATATCGGCCTGACGCCAGCCATAGGGCGGATGGGAAACCGCGAAGTGCCGGGATTCAACGTCGTAGTTGGCGGACACATGGGAAGCAGAAACCCTCATCTTGCACTCCCACTAGACCTTTTCGTGCGTCCTTCGCAAGTGACGGCCTTTTGTCGGGCTGTTCTGACCGTATTTCGCGACAGCGGAAACCGTGCGGTGCGGGGCAAGGCACGACTTTGGTATCTGATCGACAAGTGGGGCTTAGACCGATTCCGGGACGAAGTGACCAAGGTGTACGGAGATAAGGTGCCGTCAGCAGGCGCGTGCCAGCTCTACGCCGAACCTGACCCGCTGGAACAGGACCATGTGGGCGTGCATCCGCAGATCCAGGAGGGACTGAGCTACGTGGGCATGGTTGTGCCAACGGGCCGCATCACAGCGGAGCAGCTCTTTGCGCTTGCCGGACTGGCGGACGAATACGGCAGCAGGGAGATTCGGCTGACCAACGACCAGAATGTAATCATCCCCAACGTCCCCGATCGAAGACTCGACGAACTGCTGGCGGAGCCGTTGCTGGATGAGTGGAGCCCCTCGCCCTCGGGGGTCGTGCGGGGGCTGGTCACCTGTACGGGCATAGACCACTGCCACTTCGCGCTTAACGACACCAAGGGAATCTCGCTGGCTATCGCGCGCAAACTGGAGGAGAGGTTGCCCGACCGTGACAGAGTGGTGCGACTGAACGTGTCGGGGTGTGTTCACGCATGTGGTCGCCACCGGCTGACTGAAATAGGGCTGGAAGCAACCCGTCTGCGCCAGGACGGCAGCGTGATCGACGGATTCAACATTTTTGAAGGCGGCTGTCTGGGTGAAGACGCGAGACTGGGCGACGAGACGCACCGGAAAGCGACGATAGAGGAGACAACTGAGCTGCTGGCCGACGCTTTCGCTAAACGCTACCAGTCTGATGCGGTCCCGGACGCTGTCCTGAACACAATTCCAGCCTAGAGATCAATCCGATTGACGCCGCAAAGGAAATCCCCAATGGACTTCAAGAATAAAGCTACCAAGATCGACCTTGTCAGCTTCAGCACTCCGCAGATGCGAGCATTCCATGTTACGTGGTTTGCTTTTTTCCTCTGTTTCTTCGGCTGGTTCGGCATTGTGCCATTGATGAAGGGGGACAACGGCGTCATTGCGACGATCGGTCTAAGCCCGGCTCAGGTGGGTAACTCAGTCATCGCGGCTGTTTCGCTGACAATTGTCGCGCGTCTGGCTATCGGCCCAATGTGTACCCGTTTTGGCTCGCGAAAGGTCTACACGTGCCTGTTGTTGCTCGGTTCGCTGCCGGTTATGGGTATCGGCCTAGCCCAGACTCCGGCCCAGTTCATACTTGCCCGGGTATTGATTGGCACGATTGGCTCTTCCTTCGTCATAACCCAGTACCACACAAGCGTTATGTTTGCTCCTAATGTTGTAGGTGCGGCCAACGCGACAACGGCAGGCTGGGGCAATTTGGGCGGCGGTGTCACCCAGGCAGCGATGCCGCTTCTTTTCGCCGCAGTCCTGTCTTTTGTGCCCGCGGCGTTGGGCTGGCGGTTGGCGATGGTCGTTCCAGGGATTGCAATGCTCTTGACGGCCGCGGCCTACTGGTTCCTGACCCAGGATGCGCCTGACGGCAACTACTCTGAATTGCGGGAACGCGGTGAAATGCCGGCGGCGGCCGATACAGAAGGCACGTTTGTGGAGGCCATCAAAGATTCACGAGTGGTTGCGCTATTCTTTATCTATGCGGCCTGTTTCGGCATCGAGCTCACCATAAACGGCACCGCGGCTCTCTATTTTTTCAATCGTTTTGGGCTGAACCTTGCGACAGCCGGCCTCGTCGCCGGCCTCTTTGGTCTGATGAATATTTTTGCCCGGTCGATGGGCGGCCTTTTCAGCGATTTCATCAACCGCAGCGGCGGTCTGAAGGGGCGGACGCAGTTTCTGTTTGTATGCCTCCTATTGGAGGGGCTCGCTCTGGTCCTGTTTGCAAACATGGGGGCGCTGGCGCTGGCAATTCCCGCACTGATAGTCTTCAGTCTCTTTGTGCAGATGTCGGAGGGGGCAACTTTTGCGATCGTCCCCTACATCAATAAGCGCGCAATGGGGGCTATTGCCGGCATCGTCGGGGCTGGCGGGAACTTCGGGGCGATGCTGGCAGGGTTCCTGTTTCGGCGGGAGGCGGAGCTGTTCGGCCAGTCCTACATGATCCTGGGCATTTTGGTGGCTGCATGCGCCTTCATGGCGTTGAT
>VYDA01000557.1 GCA_009843665.1 Caldilineaceae bacterium SB0675_bin_29
ATGGGAAGGCTGATCTACGATTCCCTGATCAATAATGATTTCAATATCGCGATGGCGGTATTCCTGATATTCGCTTTTCTCGTGGCCCTGTTCAACCTCGCGGCCGACATTCTCTACGCCTTTATCGACCCAAGAGTGGTCTACACATGATCGACCATGGCCTGGTTTCAGCGAAGACGCCCAAGCCCCCAGGAGTGAAAGGCCCATTAGGGTTCTGCGGAAGCGGGGACTGACATGGCGAGCGAATTGATCCAAGAGCAGCAGACCCGAACTTACTGGCAGGATGTCTGGCAGCGATTGCGCCGTCACCGCGTTGCGCTGGTGGCGCTTATCGTGTTTGGGCTGATCATTCTTTACTCGACGGGGGGCCCGCTGTTTTCCTCCTAAAATGTTACCAAGACGGATCTGCGGTCGCGCCTTATTGCGCCGTCTACGGAGCATTACTTCGGAACCGATGAATTGGGAAGGGATATCGCCTTACGCATCATGGTAGGTGGTCGCGTTTCGCTGTTTGTGGGATTCAGTGTTGCGCTGGTCAGCCTGCTGATCGGTGTCGTGATTGGCTCAACATCCGGGTATTTCGGCGGCCATCTCGACAGCGTCCTTATGCGCTTTACCGATATTATGCTGTCGATTCCCAGCTTACCTCTGCTGCTCATACTTTCCCGTTACGGGGGCGGATCAGTGTGGAGCATCATCCTGATCCTCTCAGTGTTTAGTTGGATGGGGCTGGCGCGCATCGTACGCGGCACGATCCTTTCAATTAAGCAGCGCGACTTTGTGGAGGCGGCACGCATGACCGGGGCCCGCAACGGGCGCATTGTGTTTCGCCACATCCTGCCCAGTACGCTGGCTCCCGTCATCGTCAATGCGACCCTGACGCTGGGCTTTGCCATTATCGCCGAGTCGAGTCTCAGCTATCTTGGACTGGGGGTGCAGCCGCCGACACCGACCTGGGGGCAGATGCTGATCGGCGCGCAACAGTTCATGGAGACCGCGCCGTGGCTGGCTCTGATCCCCGGACTGTTTCTCTTCGTGACCTTGTTGTGCATCAACTTTCTTGGCGACGGGCTGCGCGACGCGCTTGACCCTAAGATGACGCTGCAGAACTGAAACTCCTCTTACTCGTCACTTTTCAGTCGTTTCGTCCACCGATCAGACGCTCAAGGGCGTCGAGTCCATGACAGGAGCTGCCATCAGTGTCTTTCGAACGACCCGAACTCTTTTCCAACATCGGAATTTTGTGGAGTGAAAGTACGCGGCGCGCCAACGCCGAAGAGGCGCAACGCGCAGGAGCCGTTTATACGTTTGAAGACGCCTGGGGGCAAGAGAAGAACTGGCTCAAAGGGCAGTACGCCTACCTGGCTCCGAGCACGGTCTCGGCCTGCCTCAACCGCTTCAACCTCAAACACAGTTTTATCGAAGATGAAGGGCTGGCCGACCACCTTGCAGAGGTTTCTCTCCTCTTTTTGCCCAGTGCACACAGCCTGACGCCTGCGGCGACCGAGGCAATCGGTTCCTGGCTGGATAGAGACGATTCGTTTCTGTGCGTATCTGGGCCCACCAATTTGCCGCCTGAACTGCTCGGCCTGACACGCCTGGAATTGGAGAAGTCGGAAGGGTATACAGCCTGGCAGTGGGCGAACGACAGTCCCTTCGGCGACAGCGCCAAGTGGGAAGAGTGGTACATTTCAGGCTACAAGGGATTTACTACATGCATTGCCGAACCAGAGGCTGGCGCCACGGTCTTTGCCGATTTGATGGAGATCAGTGGGGACTTGACAGGACCGGAAACCGCCACACGTCAACGAATTGGCGCCGGTATTGTTCAGACGGATAAGAGCCTCTTCATTACCAACGCACTCTTCGAGTATATGGGGGGCGTTTGGCAGGCACACCTGGATGCCGAAGAGGTGCGGCGATGGTTCAACCCGTTCAACTGGGCCGAGACGTTGCTTTACCAACTGCGCGGCGTACTCTGGGCTTGCGGCCAGGAGGGCCGGTGGGATACGCGGCTGCGGACTTTTGGAAGCTACGACGGCGTCATGAATATCCGCCACGATCCGGACAAATCGGTGGACATGACGATGCTCCGCTACCAGGGAGAGCACCTGATTCCGGCCACGCATACATTGCTGGATGCGAACATTTCACCCGAGGCGACCACAACGGAGATGGACCAGGAGTGGGTGCGAGAGATTTCCAAGTTTCCGTTCATCGAGATCGGCCTTCACAACGATGCAATTCAGGAGAGTCCGCCCAAATGGATGATGGGGGCAAACCTCGCCCGGCACGTGATCGAGTCCGAGAAGAATCTGGGGGTCCGACTTTACACCGGCGGGCGCCACGGCGGTTACAGCGTCTATCCGGAAATGATTGACGCTATGGATTATCTTTACCAAAACGTGCCGCACTTCCTGGGGCTGGGCACTTTTCACTTTCACTTGATGGCCGAGTATGGGGACAGGACGCCCGATCCGGAGAAAGGTGACATGGTGGTCACCTACCAGACCCTGACCTCGCCGACGATCGCCAGCCCCGGATTCTGGTTTCCCTTCCACGGCGTGGTCAGTACAACTGAAGAGTGCCGGCAGCTGCGCGGCTGGGACATGACACATGAGTACGACCCGCCTCCGGACGTGATCGACGCGGTTTACGAACGATCGAACAGCAGGGACCGGGACCCGGAAACCGCACTCGCGGACGGCGTTTACCAGTTGCAGTATCACCCCCTGTTCACAGTGGATCCCAGCTACAACAACGGCCGCGGCACCTTTGACTGGATGTGTTATGGCATCAGGCAGGCCGAGCGTCTCAATTTTTGGCAGGCGACCCAGAAAGCAATCTACCAGCGAGTTCAGGACTACGAGGATATCCAGTTTCGCGTGTCCGATCGAGGAAGATTCATTCACGCGCACAATCCGACGGGACGCACGATCGAAGAGCTGATGGTCGAAACGTCGGTCCTGCTGGGGGCACCGGAGCAGGAGGGACCGGACGCGCTGGGTGCTGGCGCGGTTGCCGATGAAGTCGAGTTTGCGCAGGAGGTGGTGTACTCTTCGCTGCGCCTTGAGGAGGGCCAAGGCTCGGAAAGTGAAACACGCTACCTGGCGCACATTGTGAAGAATCGCTTCTTTACGCTGCCGCGGTTGGAACCGGGGGCATCTTGTACGGTGCGGCTAGAAGGCGGCGGCCCCCAACATCCCTTTGTAGCCCAGGCCAATAGCAAGAGTATGCGTTTTGTCGACGTGCGCTTCGCACCCGAGTCTGGCGAGCTCACGATTCGGGCGTACGTGATCCGCTATCATGGCTTGGTGGTGCAGGGATATGCGCCGGGCGACTGCGTTCACGTCGAGGTCGACGGAGTGGAGAGGCAGCCACTGGAGTCGGAGGATGGCCGCCTGATAGTGTACTTGCAGGGCCCTGAGAATCACTTCGCCGAAAGCACAATCGTGTTGCGGAAGCTATAGAGGAAGAGAAAATGCAACTGTCCGACGTCCGCCGGCTTACTCCCATAACGCAGGAATACGCATACTTTCAGAGCAGCGGATTTTCGCCGAAGATGGAGCCGGTGATCGAGGAGACGAACCGCTGGGCGCAGTTCCAGAACGCCGGTGGGGCCGCGCCCGGGATTCACGAGAAGATGCTGGATGGGTTTGAGGCGACACGGGAGAAGGTCGCGCGGTCGATGAACGCCGACGCCGACGAGATTGTGTTGGGTGAGAATACGACGATCGGAATCAACATCGTGGCCAATGGGATCAACTGGGAAGCGGGCGATAATGTAATCTTGAGCGACAAGGAGCATCCGGGCAACCGGATTACGTGGTACAGCCATGTCCACCGGTATGGCATAGAGTTGCGCTTCCTCCAGGTCGTGCACGATGAGGAGCAGATGCTGGAGCAGTTTGAGCGGCTGCTGGATGAGCGTACGCGGGTCGTTTCGATCAGCCATGTCTGCCGCCGCACCGGTCAGCGGCTGCCGGCGCGGGCGCTGATTGACATTGCGCATGAGCGCGGCGTTCCGGTCTTACTGGACGGGGCCCAGGCTTATGGCGCGGTTCCGGTTGATTTGCGCGAGCTGGATTGCGACTTCTACGCTTTCAGCGGGCACAAGTACATCATGGCGCCGCAGGGCACTGGTGGATTCTACGTAAGGCGGGACATGATTCCCTGGATCCAGCCGAGCTGGATTGGGTCTCATTCGCAGAAGGACTTCGATCTGGTAGGTGGGCTCACGCTGCTGGACGAGGCAAAGCGTTTCGAGTTCGGTACGCGGAACCTTGCAGACCAGATCGGATTTGGCAAGGCGCTCGACTATTGGACGGAGATCGGGTGGGAGAACGTGTTCTCCTATATCGCCGGCTACACGGATCGTCTCAAGGCGGCCCTGCAGGAGGTCCCGAGCCTGAGGTTGCATACGCCGCTGCCCTACGGGAAGTCGTCGGGCATCGTCACTTTCAGTCTTGGAAATTATACGTCCGCGGAGATCCAGGAACACTTGAAGGAGAGAAAGGTCCTAGTGGCGCCGCTTGAGTTGGACGGCAGCATGATTCGCGTGTCCACGCACGTCTTCAACAACGAGGAAGATTCAGAAAGGCTGGTCAGTGGTCTGCGGGCCATGAATTGACCTGGCCGCCCAATCCAAGGAGCGACTCTCCCCCCCGAAAACCGCCGTTGCGGGCGTTACATGAGGTTGGTATACGCCTTACAGAAGAAACTCTGCGCGAGGGCCTCAGATTCTTGACCGGATGAGCCCCAAGAGATATACTTGCTGCGATTTCTCGCAGTATCCCAAACACAACAACCAAATTACCTTCCAACCCATAACCCATTGAGGAGACCTACAGTTATGAACAGATTTGCCCCATTGATCGCGCTCTTGGCAGTCCTGATCGGGGTGACCGCGGCCGGTTGTGCGCCCGTGGCGCCGGCGTCAGAGATGGCCGGAGAGGAAATGATGGAGGTTGTCAGCACAGGCGGCGTTACACTGCCTGACGACGCTGCGCCTCTTGATCAGCAGGTGTTCCGCTCTGCTGGTATTGAAGGCAAGCATTTCGACACGATGCGCAATGAGTACGAAGGCTTTGCCTATGAGGCAACGATCGAGCAGCTGGCCAAGATGGGTCCGGAAGGCGACTGGCACCCGGCCGCGGCCGACAGCTGGGAGCTTTCGGAGGACGGCCGTACGTGGACTTTCCATCTGCGGCAGGACGCGAGGTGGAG
>VYDA01000116.1 GCA_009843665.1 Caldilineaceae bacterium SB0675_bin_29
TGCACATCCTGTGCGGTGTCGTCTGGCGCGACTACGGCGCATCCGTTACTGGCGGTGACATGAAGCCCGGAAGCGGCCGCATGGATTTTGAATTCGACGCCATGAGCGGCGACCTGGTAGCGGCCATCGAGAGCAAATGCAACGCCGAAATCGAGGCCGCCCGCCCGGTGTCCACCAGGACCCTGCCCCGTGAGGAAGCCTTCCGGATACCGGACCTGATTCGAACTAAGATCAATCTTCTGCCCAAGCAGATCAAGCAAGTGAGGACCGTCGAGCTGAAAGGCCTTGATCTCCAGGCCGACGGCGGCACCCATGCCGGAAACACCAGCGAAGTCGGCGTTATGCGCGTGGTAGACTACCGCAGCAAGGGCGCCATCAACAAGCGAATATACGTGGAGATCGGTGAAGCCTGAGCCTCGCACGAATTGGCTTCCACGAATGCCAGAGGATACTCACATGACACAGACATTCGCAGGAGCGGTTGCCCCGACCAACGGCAGATCGCAGCGGACCACATTCAATGAGGTTCCCGCCAGCGTCTCCTTTCCCGACATGGAGGAGGCCATCCTGAGACTTTGGAAAGACAAGAACGTCTTCCAGCGCTCCATGCAGGAACGCGAGGGCGGCCCAGAGTACGTCTTCTTCGAAGGGCCGCCGACCGCCAACGGCCGGCCCGGCATCCACCATGTCCTCGCGCGCGCCTTCAAAGACATGTTTCCCCGCTACAAGACGATGCAGGGCTATCATGTGCTGCGCAAGGGCGGCTGGGACACCCACGGCCTTCCCGTAGAGCTCGAAGTCGAAAAGCAGCTCGGTCTCACCGGAAAGGAACAGATCGAAGAGTACGGCGTCGCCAGGTTCAACCAGATGTGCAGGGAATCGGTCTGGGAATACCTCAGCGATTGGGAGGCCCTCACCGAAAGAATGGCCTTCTGGGTAAGTCTCGAAGACGCCTATGTGACCATGAACAACCAGTACGTCCAATCCCTCTGGTGGATTCTGAAACAGCTCTGGGACAAGGGTCTTCTCTTCGAAGGGTACAAGGTCGTCCCCTACTGCCCCCGCTGCGGCACCCCCCTCAGCAGCCATGAACTCTCGCTCGGCTACCAGGAAGGGACCGTCGACCCCAGTATCTACGTCAAGTTCGCCCTTAAAGGCGAGGAAAATGCCTATCTCCTGGACTGGACAACAACGCCCTGGACGCTGCCGGGAAACGCGGCCCTCGCCGTCGGCGAGGACATCGACTATGTCAAAGTGCAGGACGCTTCCGGTGCCGTTCTCTATGTGGCCAAAGAGTTGGCTGAGGTCGTCCTGGAGCCGGGCTACGCCTTGTTGACAGAGTTGAAAGGCGCCGCCCTTGTGGGCAAGGAGTATGAGCCCCTCTTCAGCTTTGGGCCTCCCGTAGAGGAGCGCTACGCCTACGTCATCGCCGCCGACTTTGTCAGCACATCAGACGGCACCGGCATCGTCCACATCGCCCCCGCCTTCGGCGCAGACGACCTCACAATCGGGCAGGCGCACAAACTACCGGTCTTCCAAACCGTTGACGACACCGGTAGCTTCAAACCGGAGGTCCCACCCTGGGCCGGTCTCGTCGTCAAAGAGGCCGACCCGGGCATCACCTCCGATCTGGAGCAGAGAGGGCTCCTCTATAAGGCCGGCACCTACGAACATACCTATCCCTTCTGCTGGCGCTGTGAGACCCCTCTCATCTACTGGGCCAAGGAGACCTGGTATCTGCGCACCAGTGAATTCAAGGACCGCCTGGTCGCCTTGAACAACACTATCAACTGGGTTCCCGACCACATCCGCAGCGGGCGCTTCGGCCGCTGGCTCGAGAACAACGTCGACTGGGCACTCGGCCGCGATCGCTACTGGGCTACCCCCATTCCGATCTGGAAGAGCGACGCCCCCGGCAGCGACTACACGGAATGTATCGGCAGCGTCGCCGAACTCGCCCAAAAGAGCGGCCGAGACCTCAGCGAACTGGACCTCCACAGGCCCCACGTCGACGATATCCCCTGGCCCGCCCCCGACGGAGGCCCCATGCGCCGCGTCAGCGACCTCTGCGACGTTTGGTTCGACAGCGGCTCCATGCCCGTCGCCCAATGGCACTACCCCTTCTCCAACCAGGACGAGTGGGAAACCTACAAGCAGGCCGACTACATCTGCGAGGCCATCGATCAGACACGCGGCTGGTTCTACACGCTGCACGCCGTCAGCACGCTGCTCTTCGACCGGCCTGCCTTCAAAAACGTCATCTGCCTCGGCCACATCCTCGCCGAAGACGGTTCCAAAATGAGCAAGTCCAGGGGTAACGTTGTCAACCCTTGGCAGGTCTTTGCCGAACACGGCGCCGACGCAACCCGCTGGTACATGTATACCGCCGGACCACCCGGAAACGCCCGCCGCTTCAGCGGCAACCTTGTGGCGGAGGTGAAGCGCCGTTTTCTGAATACGCTCTGGAACACTTACAGCTTTTTCGTGGTCTACGCCAATCTTCAGAATGACAATAACGGCGGCGATGAAGGTCCCAACGGGGCGAAGCTATCCGACGAAGCCGCAATCCAGGATCGATGGCTCCGGTCCGAGCTCAACCGCCTCGTTCGCGATGTGACCGCAGCCTATGAGGCCTACGACGTCACCGCCGCTACCCGGCCTGTAGCCGACTTCGTCGACGAACTTAGCAACTGGTATGTGCGCCTCAACCGCCGCCGTTTCTGGGACGGCGACGCCGCTGCCCTGTCCACGCTTCGTGACACGCTCGTCACTGTGTCGAAGCTGCTGGCTCCGGCCATCCCTTTCATCTCCGAAGAAATCTACCAGAATCTGGTCGCCCGCATCGAACCCGGGGCGCCGGACTCCGTCCATCTGGCGACGTGGCCGCAGTTTGACGAGTCTGCAATCGACGACCGCCTCCATGCCGACATGGCCCTTGCGCAAAAGGCAACGACGCTGGGACGCGCCGCAAGGGAGTCTGTCGCCCTGAAGGTGCGCCAGCCCGTTCAAAGTGTCGTAGTTCGCACGCGCTCAGATGAAGAAAACGCCGGACTGCAGCGTCTGAAAGATCTGCTCCTCACCGAGTTGAACGTTAAAGAGCTTCGTTTCGCCGCTGAAGTTGGCGACCTCGTCGACGTATCGGTCTTTCCGCTGCCCAGGCAACTTGGCCAGAAATACGGCCGCGGCTACCCTGTGATCAGGAACAGCTTCGCCAAGGAGGACCAGCGCGAGCTGGCCGCCCGCTTCGACGCCGGTGAATCGGTCACCGTGCCAGGCGAAGGCCAGGACTATGTCGTTGAGCCGGAGGACGTAGAGGTGCGCCGCACGCCGCGCGCCGGCCTTGCCGTAGCCGAGGACAGTGGCTACCTCGTGGCCGTCACCACCACCCTTACCCCCGAGCTCGAATTGGAGGGCCACGCACGTGAGCTGGTGCGACGCGTTCAGCAGCTCAGAAAAGACTCAGCTCTCGAAATCAGCGACCGCATCGTTCTGACTCTTCCGGATACGCCGCTCTTGAGCAGCCTGTTGTCTGCACATCAAGACTACATTCTGTCAGAGACTTTGACGTTGGAAGTCGGATTGACCTCCGATTTCGGCCAAATCTCTGACATTGAGACCGTTTCGTTTGCTCTGGGCGAAGAGGAAGTCTCTGTTGGCCTGAAAAAAGCCTGATCGAACGGTCGAGGGGGCGGGATGCTTGCAGGCAGAACGCCTTAACAGGGCCATCTATGTAACTGAAGGCCGCAAGGCTTTGCTAGCTGCCCATCCGCACACCGGTGCCACTTGAAAGAAGGGAAGAACTCGATGTCATCCTACCACTACGAACCCAACCTGAAATATGCCGACACCCACGAATGGGCCCGCCAGGAAGATTCCCAGGTCGTTGTCGGAATCAGTGATGCCGCCCAGGACATGATGAGCGACATCGTATTTGTTGAGCTGCCGGATGTCGGACTGGCAGTATCCGCCGGTGAAGCAGTCGCCGTCGTAGAATCAGTCAAAGCCGCAGAGGACATTTACGCCCCCGTATCCGGCTCAGTCTCCGCCGTCAATGAAGAGTTGAACGATACGCCCGAACTGGTCAACACTGACCCCTACGGTGCCTGGTTCCTCAAGATAGAAGTCGAAGACGGGGCCGAACTTGAGAAACTGATGGACGCCGATGCCTATTCAGCGTTCGTTGATAGTCAGCAGTGATGCAAGGCCGCGCAGGTGCAACCCCAGAATAGGCGCTGCGCTCTGGCATATCGTGTCACGGCGCCTGTCGCTGCACTTCGGTCTTCTGCTCATGGCAGCGCTGTTTAGCGGTTGTGACGCGCTGCCCTTCCGTCCACGCCTGCCAGAACTCCCTTTCCTGCAACTACGGAGTGAGTCCCGCGACGCGGCACGCCCTCTCAAACTCTTCTTCCCCGAAGAAGGCCCGACTACAGAGGCCCTTCAGAATCAGACCAACTCTTGGGCTGAAGGCAAGCAGCTTCCGGTCGAACTTTCCACCTCTCCTGCCTACAACCAGGAGCTCGTTGACATGCTGTCCGGGGAGGACCCCCCAGACCTGGTTGTCGTCACCGCCTTTCTCTTCCCCGAGCTAGCCCAACAAGGATTGCTCGCCCCCGCGGAGGAGGGTCTCCTCGACCCGGCCGAATTTCCCCCTCAACTGGCCGCAGCCTTCACCTGGCCAATCGAAGAGAACGTGTCGCTGCGCTACTGCCTGCCCAGGGAGGTGCGTACCCTGGCACTGGTCTACGACAGCGCCGGACTGGAAGCCTTGGGCCTCCCTCCCCCAGCCAGTTGGGAGTCGCTGAGAGAGGCTGCTGTCGGCATGACTGACGTGGAGCGCAACCGCTTCGGATTCATCGAGGCGCCCGATCTTTCCCGCTGGCTTCCATTCCTCTATGGTGCCGGTGGTACAATCATCGACGAAAACGGCGGCCTTTCCATCGACTCTCCGGCCGCCGCAGCAGCCATGGACTGGTACATCCAGATCTTTCGCGACAACTTCGCTGGTCATGCAGGTGAGTCCAACAACGAATGGGCAGGAGAAGTGCTGGCCAAGGGCAAAGGCGGGCTGACTATTGAGGGGAACTGGATCGCTCCCTACTTTGAGACCCAGTTCCCGGCCTACCAATACACCGTAGCGCCTATCCCCGCAGGCCCTGCCGGGTTGAACACTTCGGTGGCCTTCGCCAGCTGCTATGCTGTTTCTGCC
>VYDA01000609.1 GCA_009843665.1 Caldilineaceae bacterium SB0675_bin_29
TCGCGCGGCCCCACTTCTTCGCTCAACGCGCACAGGTAGCCGAAAGCGGAACCGGCAAATGCCTTACGGTCCTCGGTGTCGAATCTTGCGCGAGCAGGCGATGGAGGGGTACCGGCCAGTGCCTCCTGCGCGATTTCCTTGAGTTCAGTGCAGGGCGATTCCGGCGTCGAAACGCCGGCCGGGACTGGTTGCTCTGCAGGGATGGGATTGCAGGCGGTCAGCAACAGGGCGGCAACGGCGACGACCACTAAAGACAGGGTAAACCGCTTGCCGGTCTTTAACGGTTCTTTCGGCACGCCAAGTCCCATAATGAGCTAACCCTCAAGGGGCTGCCCTTGAGGGCGGGCAAGACCCGTTTTGTAAGCCATCACCACCTGAAACTGTAATTCACTGTGTTTTCAGCCAGGAGCGGCATGAACTCCTCAGTGTTAAGAGCCGACAGGTAAGCGGTGCATTCGTTGCAGCGGTAGCCTTCTCCCACACTCATGTCACGAACGAGAAGCAACTTTTCGTCCCGTCTGAGGACGCTATGCTGGCCGTCTCATATGCGACGGGCGATTCCCTTTCGTTCATGGTCAGAAACAGCGCGAGTTTTCAAGGCATAGATCATCAGATTCGACTCGAATCTCAGTCCGCGTTGCGGGGAAGATAGTCGGGACTGCCAGGAAACATCCCTTGCGATACGAACGCAATGGTGGACTTGTCAGTGATGCCAGGAATCTGCGCTGCAAGAGTCAGTGTGCCGTCTTCATGCGAAAATGTCACTTCGACATCGCTCGATAGAAACTCATGCGAAGTGTATTCGTATTCGACTCCATCATGTTCTCTAATGGCGCGACCGCCTTTGTACACACCTCCTGTAACCATCGGCTCAGCCGGCCTGACAACGACCATCTCTGGTTTCTTCGGATCGTAGTAAGTGGCTTGAAACATATAGTCGAGATGACTCATCGGAGTCAGAGGATCTCCTTCAATGCTGACGAGAACTATCCAATGATTCGTCTCAAGTCTGAAATGTCCCGGCTTGTGACTGTATTCCGCCTTTTCGGGAAGTTCTCGAAGGTGAAAGGTCGCAGTCAGAAGTTCGCCGTTCAAGTCAGAACTTACGCCGATTATGTCGGCGGATCCAGGCAACTCCTCTGCAGCCGAACCTTCCACGCTCTGTCCGGGCGATATGGAGATGTAACCTGGCGGGTACTGGCCGTAAATCGACCGCTTATAGGGATTCGGTGGCAGAAACGGGCAGCCGTTCAACAGGACCACACACGCGGTAATCAGTAGCGCTTTTGACATTACTGACTCCTCTTGCTTACCTACTGAATCAAGACAACAGTTCTCCCACTTCAGACGAATCGATCTGCACGGCAACCCAGCCGTCGTTATCGGTCAGTATATCGTAGTTGATGCGAAGGAAGAGAACGCCGTGTTCCTGCCCCTGCGGTTCCGTGGCCTTGCCGATGACGAAGCGCTGCCCCTTTATGTAGAGTCGCGCCTCTGTGATCGAGCGAGGATAAACAGCGGTAGCCATTCACAGAATGCCTACTCACTGCCGCCCGACTTGGACAGGACCTGGCAAGCCACTTGTTCCGAACCGTGCAGAAAATCATAAGTTTCAAATGCCAGCATTGACTTTGACGTGATACCGGGATTCTCTCCCGAAAGGGTTTTCGCGTCCTCTTCAGCCGACACATCGGTGCGCGCCAGACCAAGAAACGCGATATCGGGGAATGTCTCTCCCTCTGACTTCAGATGCCCTATGTTGGCTTGCAGATTGTCGGTTGATTATAGTTGCACTCCGGTCGCGGAGAATGGACCATCTATAACTGGCAGTTTTTATTCGAACCCGTCAAAGCCTGTATTCTGGTCGCTGTCAACATTGATCGGCGCCTCCCAAATGTACTCAAATGTCATTCAAGCCAGGCGTATACTGTATTTGGCAAGGGTGCGGACTGATCTCAATAACAGCGATCGACCGGATATCGTCTCCTTATCCGGGCCGCTGAGAACGGTCTTGCCATGGAAGAAGAAGGCCGCAACATCTTGAGAACAGAGCTGAATCACCAGTCCCCAGCCCAGGAAGACCTGGTGAGGGTCATTCATGCCAGATGCGCACCCCTGGTCGGGGTCGAACTGGACGTCCCTCCCCGTTCACCCATGTGCAAACCGCCTCGATTGGTCTGAGATGAATTACGATGGACATCCTGGACGCCTGCATCGTCTCAAAGTTGATGCGCCCCTACCCCAGTCGCAACGTTTTGGACTGGGGTAGGGGCAGCGGTTTCTCCGCACACGAGGAGTCAGACCGCGGCCATTTTTCGATGGCGGCCACATTGACTGGAACTGTGTGAATAATGCATGTGTGAGATGTTTTGCCGGAAGACGAGTAACCGCAAGAGCATATGGAGGCCTTGGGTGAGATTCAGCAAGAGGAGGAAGCATACTGGGTCAATTGGGATTTGCGTGGTGGGCCGTGAAAGAAGTGCGGCTGTGCGGGTACTGAAAACAGCTGTCTTCCGGGGCGGGGACCCAGAAGACAGCCAGAGGGGGTTCTTCAATCAAGACAGACTAAGTCGAAAATGCCTATATAGACGGACTCCTCGTTCACCCCAACTGAGATCAGTTTGGTGTAGACCACTCCACACAGTCAGAATCAACCCATCGCCTCTGGAAGAAAGTCGAAACCACTCCCCGCTCTGCGCGTGATTTGGATGCAGTCTTGCCGTGCGCGGCTTCCCACAGTTCACAGCGCTCCCATGCCCATTCATAACGGATAGGTTCGGCACCTGATTTGGTTAGCAGGGCCTGGTCGGCGCTGTCCGCGGCAGTTTCGGCGTCGCGAAGAGATTTAGCTGTTACCAGAGTTCCCTTACTTCTGGATTTCAATGGGCTATCGTTAAGTCATACATTCGGTAAGGAACATCACGAGCGCTATTCACACGCGTTTCCTAATCTTCGCGGTCCTCTTCTTCCAGATCGATAAACTTGTCTATCCGTTCCGCGAACTCCTCCTCGTCCAGGTAGCGCTTCTTCCATTGTGAGATCGTGCCGCGCGGAATATCCATCTCCTTGGCAATACGATTCAACCCCTTGTCGCTCCTGTCCAGAAAAAGTAGGACCTGGGCGATTCGGGCGTCGGTGTAGCCTCTTCTGCCCTTGCGGGTCAAGCTGAGCTTTCTCATCTATCGTGCCGCCATGTCCTCTTACTCCACGCCTTTGAATTCGCAGTCATGCTATTTCTTGACGATCTCAAAGTCATGCATCGAATCCACAGCAGCGTACAGCATTTCCAATATCCCGCTGACGGAAAAGATTCTGGAGTCCTGCAGACTTATGACTTCGGGCAGTTCTCCGATATTGTTTCATGGGTAGCAAGTCACGCCTGACCCCGGGGCAGTATATGCCCTGATTCGGAACGCTCCGCGTTGTCGGTACTGCCGATGATATTGTCGATGACGCTGTCGAGAATACGTCCACGTGCGTGTCCATCTCTATTGATAGACTGTGAACTTTATATTTTACTGCATTGAAATGTTATTCGTATGCAGATCAGTCTTCTTTTCGTATCAATACTGTGTCAACTTTTGCAGATAGTAGAATAGCGGCCGTCCAGGCCGCACGCGTCTTCAATCAGGGGCCGCCGACTATGTGGTGAAACCATTCTCCCCCACGGGGCTGGGTGCGCGCATCAGGGCGGTCCTGCGCCAGCGCTCCTGAATCGGAAATCTCGGGCAGCCCGAAAACTATGTTTTGGAAGATCTGGTGTTCAACTATGCGGAGCGCCGCGTGGCAGTGGCCGGACGGCCTGTCGTGCTGACCGCGAAAGAGTATGCTCTGCTCTTCGAGCCATTCACCAATGCCGATCTGGTGGTGACCCACGAACAGCTGCTGCAACGGATCTGGGGACCGGGCGACTCCGGCGAGGCAGGGCTGGCCGGCACCTTGGTGCAGAGACTCCACCGCAAATCCTGTGACGATGCACACAATCCCAGATACAACTTTACTGAACCACGCGTGGGATACCGGATGGGAAAGCCATCGTCCACCTGATCTGACGCGTCCTATAGGGGCATTGCTCGTGGGTGCCCCTCCGCAGCAACTTGCCTGACAGCGCCAGGCACGACGGGAAAAGAAAGAGCGACCTGCCCACACCAGTAGACAGGCCGCACTCTCACGTCGCCGGCAATGAGCTCACTACCAGCTGATATATTTCACGTTGTGACCCGGATCAAGCGTAAACACGTAGGGCTTGTTCGTGTCATACTCGTTGTCGGGATAGTACGTGCTCACCCGCAGTAGCGTCTTCTCCCCTTCGACAACGTAGTCGATCACGACTGACTTGCCGGTCATGGGATTGGTGCCCTCCCATCGCTCAATCCTGGGCGAATCGGGCAAGAAGGGGCCGGGCTGGGCGCTGCCGTCGGCGCCGATGAACCAATACTGCAGACCGCCTGTGACAGAGCAGATCTGGGCGGGCCTGGCCGCGTGTGTTATGTGGCAGTCGATCCCCGTGTAAACCGGCGCCGTATTGGAGCCACCGCCGCTGCCCGAACCACCCGGGGAATTGCCACTCGGAGGGGGAGGAGGATTGCTAGTCGGTGGAGGCGGAGGATTGCCGCCAGGGCCGGATGTTGGAGGACTGCCGCCGGGCCCAGAGGGAGGCGGAATACCTGGCAAAGGAGGAATGTGGGTATCATGGCCGCCCCTGGCGTGGTCCGAAGCACTGCAATGGCCAGCCGTGAGCGTGCCGTCCGGGAACTGGCAATAGCCTTCACCTTCGCTGGCCGGATGGGCAAACACTGAAGCCGGAATCGCGAACGCGGCGATGAGAACTGCGAGAGAGGCGAATAAGCGCAACCTTGTCATGGTAGTGTCTCCTTTATAGTCCCGCCTGCACTAATGAAATGGTTTGCGGGGTTAAATCAGGGACGACGCCCGCGCAGGCGATGTTTCTCTTTGTCATGATATTGACATGGAAAGAGGCAAAGTTGACACACTAATGACATCCAGATGTGGAGATATCCGGTTTTAGTCATTGCTGAAAGAAATCTACATAGGCGAAGGCCTTCCCCCATATTTTGTCGCTTTCGGGTAACTACTAAACCATGTTCTGTGTGCGGTCTGTCCGGGCGGAATGTACCGTCAGTAATTCTGTAGCGGGCTCTCGATGGTCATGGCGGTGAACGTAGGGCATATATGGGAGT
>VYDA01000494.1:0-1884 GCA_009843665.1 Caldilineaceae bacterium SB0675_bin_29
CACCCTGCTCTTCGCCGTGTTGGGCGCCCTCCTGATGCAGCGCCTGTCCGGCACGCTCGCCAGGCGCGTCGGCCTCACCCTGGCCCTCGCTCTCGTCGCCGCCATCTTTCAGGAGGGCTTCCAGCTCCTCAGCCGGCAGAGCGTCCTGCACCCGGACAACCTCTTTGACATCGCCGTAGATATGCTCGGCGGCCTGCTCGGCGTGTTGGCAGTACTGACTGTTAGGAAACGAGCGACTGAACGGACCGCATGAACGCTGACGCTGACAAAGTGAAATCAGGGATCGATAGAAGGAGTTCAAACCTACCGCTGTCAGCACTGGAGTTGGCAATACAGGGCTCATCCTCGAAATCTCGACCGGTATAGTGCATAAGCCTCGAAGTGCCTGCTTCGTCTTTCCTATCAAACCTGCCATATACGCGCAAACCATGTAAAATAAAACGACCAGCAAACAATCCGTACCCAACCACCACACCACCGTCCTCACCTGCCCTCGCGGAGCCTGCCCATGACGCCGCCACTACGCTCCCTCCTCTTCATGCCTGCCGACTCGCCGCGCAAGATCGCCAAAGGCGCCGAATTGCCCGCCGACGCCATCATCGCCGACCTTGAGGACGCGGTCGCGCCCAGCCGCAAACAGAAAGCCCGCTCGCTGCTCGTCGAGTCCTTCCGCGCACTGCCGCCAGACGGCCCACTGCGCTCCATTCGCATCAACCCCGTCCACAGCCCCTTCTGGCCAGATGACCTGCTCCAGACCTTCGCCGCCGCGCCCCAGCTCTACGTGATCCCGAAAGTCGAGTCCGCCGCCGACCTGCAACGCGTCGACGAACGGCTGACATCTCTGGAATCCAACGCAGACTTGCCCGTTGGATCTGTGCGGCTGCTCCCGATTGTGGAGAGTGCTGCAGGGGTGGTGAATCTGCCCGAAATCGCACGCGCAGATCCCAGGATCGTGGCGCTGGCCTTCGGCGCCGAGGCCTTTGCCGGCGATATCGGCGCGCAGCGCTCGCGCGAAGGATGGGAGGTCTTTTACGCTCGCAGCGCTGTCGTCACCGTGGCCGCCGCCTTTGGCCTGCAGGCGATCGACACCGTCTACACCGAACTGGCCGGCGATTCAGGTCTCGCTGAGGAATGTGAAACCGTCCAGAAAATGGGCTTCCGCGGCAAACTGGCCATCCATCCTCGCCAGGTGGAAGTGATCAACCGCGCCTTCACGCCGGACCTCGCCGAAGTGGCCGCGGCGCGACGGCTCATCGCCGTCTTTGAGGCCCACCAGCGGGCTGGCCGCGGCGTCTGTGTACTCGACGGCAAAATGGTGGACATGCCGATGTATCGCGCCGCGCAGGATCTGTTGGCGAGGGCAGGTAATGGGACGAAAGGGGACCGCGTAACTGAACCGTGAGAAGGGAGATCTGCTCTCTCCCCGCCTCTTTCTCTATTCGCGCACCGGCCGCAGACCAAGATAGACCACGCGCCCGCCCAGCGTCTGCAAAATAGTACGGGCCGGTTTCCACGGAAGGAGCTGATTCAACTCTGATGGGCTCAACGGCGTATTGTTGTTCGCCAGAAATACGCGGAAACAGGCCGCCGTGAGCGACAGATGCTCGTTGATGTAGTCAGGATCTTTCGTGCATCGGCTGCGCAAACATTCCCACAGTGCATCGGTACGGTGAACCTCACCCGTCTCCGGGTCGATCCAATCCACATCTTCGGTGTTTCTATGATCCTGGAACCTGTCCCGGCACTCCGTGCACAGCTGATCGCGCAAATATAGGCGGAAATTCCGTCCGCTCTGCTCCCACCAGTTATAGTCGATGTGAAACTTGGTGTTTACGTCCGGTCGGAACCACTTGAGTTTCTGCTTGGACGCTGCCGCTGTCATCT
>VYDA01000494.1:1894-5196 GCA_009843665.1 Caldilineaceae bacterium SB0675_bin_29
TCTCCTTCGTATCCCTCCTCGATGGTCAAGAGCCGGTGAAATTCGCGCCTTTCCGGCTTCGCATCCTCATCTTACTTTGAAAAGTCCGTCCCCATAATCCTGGAAGCGGGGATTGCTGATCAACGCATGGAATATCGGCCCCGGCGGACACCGCCAGAGCATGTTGACCGCACTGTATATCGTCTTGACATGCGCCGTGCCCTGCGGGTTCAGCTTCGCAATCTCCGGCACCATCCTATCCACGATCTGCCCTAGTGCATCGTCGTTTCCTGCCAATCCGGCGTTGAACGCTTCCAACTCCTCCCGGTCGTCACATGACACAATCAACTCATCATCGTACTCACAGGAAATCTGCACCTTATTCATTTCCAGACCGAAGCGCTGCCGTTCCGCATCCACCTTCGCAATACGGCTCCACTCCCGTCTCATCCGGCGCGGACGGAAGTCAATGAGGACTTCATCCGGCTCATTAGTCCGCTCCAGCGTGATCTGAGCGCTCACCGGCAGGTTGTGCGCAACCATCCATTCCTTCAGGCCGCACACGTACCGTCCGCTATGGACCACCCAAGCCGTGTACCGGTTGCCCCAGCGGCCGTCGACCACCGTAACCATCGAACGCTCCAGCGCGCTGTGGGGAAAGAGCGCACGCGTGCGGCTGCTGAGCGGAAGCGTACCGTACAGCCAGTGCGGGAAGGTCAGCGTAAAGCTGATGCTCGGCACCACCGACGAGACCGGCGTGCTTGCACCGCTTTCGCCCCATTCGTCGTCCAGCTCCCACTCCATCTGCAGTAGTTCCACGCTCAAAATAGCCCGGTTGTATCGGCCTAAGTTGGGTCGCAGCAACGGTGGTATGGTCTGCGCCTCCGGCGGTTCCAGCCGCGCCAGGAACCAGAGAGGGCCGCGGCTGCTCCCAATCTGATCAAAGCGTTCGTCGTTGCCAAGCGCATGGTTCAAGCTGATAACCTGCATCGGCAGCGCAACACCCTCAACCGGCAGATCCAGCTCCGGTAACAACTCCTCGGACGACATCGGCCGGTTCTGCATCTCAAGCAGCGCCTCCGCGATGTTCAAATGACCTACATGAACTTCGGCCAGCATGTCGGCCAGCAACCAGAATTCGTCAATTGCCACAAAATCTTCGCTTCGGTCCCCTTCACTCAGAACGAAGAGCAAACTCTCTTCGATCTCCTCCTGGTACAGTGAATGGATCTCTTCGGCCGAAAGCAGAGCTTCCTCATCACCTGTCGCCTGACCATTGGTTCCGTTGAGCCGGTGGCCCGTCTGCAGATTGGCCGCAAATTCCCGGCTCTCGCCCGTGTCCGCGAAACCGACCCGGATCACGTCGAACTCTCCATGCTCCGGGTTCTGGCCGGCGCGCGTCTCCAGGACTTCCCCTACCAGAAAGTCCATGGCGGGAAAGATGAGCGTCTCCCCCACTTCATACAGGTTCTTGGGCTGGTAGACCGCGCCCTTCTTCAACTCGGACTCCATCCGCGCTGTCTCGCGGCGCTGGTATTCCTGGATCAGGCGCAGCGCCAGCTGGCTCGTCGTCATCGGCGACTCTGCGTCCAGGATCAACTCATGGACAAAGTCCAAATCTTCATCCGAAACTCTGAACTGATCGCGCCAAAATGAAGCAGTCTGAGTCCTTCGCAACAGCACGTCTTCCTCCTCCTGGAAACGCAGGCTTCCCGCCTGAATAAGTCGGCTCATCGCCGCTCTGCTCGTGGGCAACAACGGCGCCGGCTCCGCGCTTTCGCGGTCTGTGTCCAAACGGATTAACTTCCGCGCCAGACCGCAAAAATAACGCAAACCGTCGGACTGCAGAGTAACTGAAAGTGCCCTCGTTCCTATTTTTCGCCCGCAACCGGCGTCAAGCCGGTTTTGCAGCCCAACAACGAAGTATAGCGGTTCAGGCCCCAAAATTCAAGAACGCGCCAATCTGAATTCCATCCCAAAATGGGGCACCTTCTCCCCCACCTCTGTCAGCAACGAAACCATTGCCATTCCGCGTTAAACTCCGAGGCAGGGAAAGCGCCGCCTCTGACAACTGACCACTAACCACTGACCACTGCATTTCTGGGCGGTCGGGCCTATTCGGCCCTCCCTTGTGCGGGGGCTCCGCCCCCGCAACGCCCCCGGCCAACAACATGCCTCGCCGACCTGGTGTCGATATTCGTAACAGGTGCCCAGTCGAAAGAGTTTCGCCCGACTGCTCCTACCCCAGAATGGGGACGCACCCCCAATCTGAACTGTGAGTCACCGCTCATCAACCGCCATCTCCCAGCCGCACCTGTGCCAGCGCAACCTCTGCCTCCCAAACGCCAAGCTCGACGGTCGGGCTCAGCGTCGCCGAGTCGTAGACAATCAGCCGCAATTCATAGTCGCCCGGCGCCAGATCAGTCGGAATATCAAGGTAGTATACCGTATCAACCGCTTCTTCCTCCGCCCAACGCCCCGTGCGATGGTGCCGCGAATTCATCAGGACGGCGTCCTTCTGATAGACCCGTCCTCCCTCAGCACTGTGCAGACGCAGCGAAATCGAATAGTCGATTGCCAGCTCCGGGGCCGTCTGCCATCGCAATGCCAGCCACAGGGCGCGGTCCGCTCCCAGGCTGAGAGGCTCCTCCGTCGCCAACTGCTCCGCGCCCTGGCCCAATGCAAGCCCGTGCAGAGAGATTCCGCCGTCATAGTCTACTGTCCGCGGCTCCATATGCTCGTAGAACGTCCAGGGACGATCTGAGGCCACGTCGGCAAATGTGTGAATCTGAAAGCTGCCATGCTCCTCCGCACCCGCATAGCGCCCATACTTGCCAAGAAGAACCGCTACGTGTTGCTCGGCAAGCGAATCCCCGCTGACACGGTCGTTCGCCCAGTCCACAAACGCCACCGTTGCCGGGTTCCCCATCGCCCCAAGCGCCGATTCGAGCTCCTGCGGCAGATAGGGAACGCTCGCCGAGATCACATCCACCGGCGTCGTGCCCTCATACAAATACTGAAAACTGAAATGCTCGCTGATTGTATAGGGCAACAGGTAGACAACCTCCGCATCGGGCGGCTGCGCGTTCAGCGTCCGCGCCAGCTCCGCCCACTCCGTCTCGTTCGCCTCGTAGACCACGGGCAGATTCGCCCACGTCTGGAAATAGGTGCGGTAGGTAAACGCCCCCTGCACCAGAATCAGCCCGCCCAACGCAAGCCCCAACCCGCCGGCAGCCCGGTTCCCCCTCTGCCCAATGGCCGGCATGGCGGGCAGCTGCAAGCTGTTACGCCGCGCCCACAGGAACTGCAACGCCTCCCAAAGT
>VYDA01000430.1 GCA_009843665.1 Caldilineaceae bacterium SB0675_bin_29
GGGGAGACTGTCCCTGTTTTACCAGATGATGAGGGTCGCGGTAGCAGATTTCAAGGGGCGTGTTGGGTCCAGGTACCCAGGTAACACGACATGCAGCATTCACTGCTGCAGACAGATGGACAGCGCCACTTCGGGTGCTGTCGCTCAATTGCGTTTCTCAACGGTTCTCATTCGGCGGTCGAACGGAACTTGGCGGGTTAGCGGAAAGAGAGTGGGACTCGATCTTTCGGATTGTGGGAAATAATAGAACAGGCTTGGCGCGTTGCCAAATATTTGGGGGGCGTAGTTGCTTTGCTTGTGGGTCGTAGTTCAGGAGAAGGTAGAAGCTTGCGTTCTTGACAGCGGCGTGACGAGAAGGCCGAGCGGTGCGGGTTGCCGGGCGGCCAAGGCGCACGGGGCGCCCTGCCGCCGGCAACCTGCAATTCCTGAATTGATCTGACTATGCCTGCTTGAGTTTGTCCATTTCGGGCTGCAGCTCGTCATGGGCAGCCTGCAGCGCCTCTTCGACCGATCGTTCGCCATTCCAGATGGTGGCGTAGTTCCGGTTGAGAATTGGTTCGACGATATTGAAGTTGGTGGGCGACGGCACGGTGGCGGCGAAGTCGAGCGATTCGTAGAAGAGCGCGGTGTTGGGCGGGCCGTACTCGGCGAAGACGGGCATTTCGGCGACCGAGCGTAGCGCGGGGATGTTGCCGCCGAGCTGCACCATGTCGATGGAGGTGTCGGTGTCGGAAAGCAATTTGACGACTTCCCATGCCTCTTGCGGGCTCTCGCTGGAACTGGAGATGCCCCAACCGTCGGTCCCAGCGACTGTCTTGAGGGGACCGGCCTGATGCGGCTGGTATTGCATGTCGTAGGTGTCGAATTCGGCTTCGAGTGACCCGCCGATACACCAGCGGCCGCAGGTGCGCATGACGAGGTTGCCGGCGTGGAACTGTGCCCATTCATCCCAGCCTTCGGGGTTGGGGGCGACTTTGTGCTCCAGAATCAGGTCGGCCATGAACTGGACGGTCTCGGCTACCTTGGGGTCGAGCAGATTTGAGTCCAGCCAGTCATCCGACAGGGGTGAAACGTCATTGTTGAAGTACCAGGCGGCCATGCCGAACATGCCGGCGCCCCAGAAGGAGTAGGCGAAGCGGTCGTCGGCACCGCCGGTGACGTTGGCGACCTGCAGGCAAGTTTGCAGGAAATCGTCCCAGTTCCAATCCGTCGAGGGCGGATCCAGCCCCTCTTCCTCGAAGATGGCCGTGTTGTAATACATGACCATATTGTTCCAGGAGAAGGGGTACTCGTACTGCTTGCCGTCGACCTGGAGCATTTCGCGCAGCGTGACGTGGACATCATTCTGCAGGATCTCGTTGGCGGGTTGATCGGCGGCAAGGAAGTCCTCCATGGCTACGAGGATGTTCCTTGCCGTGAGCAGTCTAAGACCTTCGATGGCGATCATGATGACGTCGATCTGTTCGCCGCCGGCGATACGGGTCAGGAGCGTATCTGAGTAACCATCCCAACCACCTGCGCCGAAACTGTTTGCGTTTACCTCCAAGGCAACGCCGGGAAGCTGTTCTTTTGACCGCTCCAGAGCGTTGTCGAAGGTGTTGACCGGCATTTGAGTCGTAGCGATGATGGCGACCGGCTCCATGGCGGGGGCGGAGTCGCCGCCGGCTGCAGGGGCGGCTGCCGGGGCTGCACAGGCAGCGAGTGCGGCGCCGGCTGCGCCAACACCTGTAAGCCGCAGCATGTCGCGTCGGCTCATGTTTTGATGGAAGGGTGTGCGTTGGGACATACTTCGTCTCCTTTGAAGTGTTTTGTTGAGTCAGGGGCAGGGTTTACTGCCCCTGTGTTTCCAGATGGGGTGGATCCCTTTGGCTGAATTGAGGGGGCCGTGGTGCGTCCAGGCACCCAGTTGACACGCCATGCAGTAATAGCTACTGCAGACGGACAGCGACCACCTTGTGTGCTGTCGCACAGTTGCGATTCTCAACGGTTCTCGTTCGGCGGGCGAACGGCACCTGGCGGGTTTACGGAAAGAGCGTGGAAGTCGATTATTTCGGGTTGGGAGCCATGATAGAACAGGCTTCGCGTGTTGCCAAATTTTCGGGGCAGTTGCAGTTTGCGTTTGGGTGGTATTTTGGCAGAGGGAAGAAGCTCGGGTCCGAGACTGCCGCAGGCGGAAGGGCTAACGGCTTACCTGGATTGAAGTCTCGCCACTCGAGAAAGGCTTCAATTCGCGGTGACAGCCAGAAGCGTTCAGCTTAGATATCGATGGGACGATATACTTGCCTTCTGATGGAACGAAATGATGGTTGCCAAGGCAGACACAGTTCGTCAGGTTCAATAGCAATTGTGCTGGAATCCAGGCAATGCTGCCCTTGACAGCATGGGAACCCTTGAAGAGGTCTTGCAATGACGACGATCGAAGAGAAACTGTCGGCGCATGAAGTGGACGTTGGCTTTCCTGTTGTGAGCGGCATGGAGCATCTGCAGATGCTATTGACCCGTAGCGAACTGCACAGGGCCGGTCGTCTCCTGGGCAGTGAACAGAAGGCTCGCCTTGCTCGTGCAGATCGAAAGCTGCTGCAGCAGGCTCAGTCATTCTACGAGGCCATTCGAGAGGTCGCAGACCTGACACGCTGGCGTGAGGGTGCCGGCGGCGTAACACCTGAACATTGGTGGTGGTATCTGGATGTGTTAGCACAGCTGCCTGCCGGCACAGCTACGGCTGAAGTCAACGCTCTCTCTGTCAAGAAATGAGTTTCAATGCGGTGAAAGTTCGATCGAATCGAGCGAGGCCAAGTTCCAACAGGGTCCGGGCTTGATGGCACGAAACAGTTCGGGCAGTTCCTCTTCCCATTCCTCAGAAAATACCTGACTCTCGCCCCAGGTTCTTCGTTCCTGCACATTCGAATCACTTTGACATGCGACCGACGCTTTGCTAGGATGGGGGCACGTTGGGCCGCGGGTTGGGCGCCAACTCTTTTCCATCTGGGAAGCGAAAAAAGGGCCCTGACCGGCCAGCGCTGCGTGGGGAGGCGGCGACATCCACGCGGCAGCGACAGGCCGTTGGGCCGGACAAGGCGTACCAGCGCTGGAGATTCATGGTACTCCGAGAAGGAACTCCCTATACGTTTTCCCAGATCCTCGAGCAGAATTCAGAGACTGAAGAGATACTTGCCGAATTAGGCTACCGCTTTCGCAGCGCCCCCTTGTCATTACAATCGAAGGAGGATCCGCGTTTTGCGCTGCAGGTTGAGGAGATGCGTGCGCAGATGCGGGAACGGTTACCCTTTGTGCCGATGAACAATGAAGCGAGTGCGCGCGCGTACTATGTGACCCCGCTACTGTTTGCCGTGCTCGACCAGGTCAGGTTCAAGATGAACATCGAGTATGCGGTTGCGGGCGGGCGGCTGCGCGGCAGGGTGGACTATCTGCTGCGAGGCAGGCATGACCTCGTCGCGGCCGGGGTGATGAACGAGGAGATGGACAGCGGTTTCAGGAAGCTGGCGGTGCAGATGGTGGCTGTGAGTGAGCAGTTGGCAATGCCAACGGTCGAACCGGTTCATCCGCGGCGGGCGAGGAAGGCCCTGCGCGCGGGGCGCGCATTGGGCGGTCCGAAGACGGTGGGATTTGCCAAGGATGTGCAGACGCGGTTGTTCGGTGTGGTGACTGCCGGGCCCGTCTGGCAGTTTGGTGTACTGGACAGAGGACAGAAGACAGTTACAAGGGATACAGAGTCGTACCAGTTGCCACGCGATCTGGGGAGGTTGGTGGGGATCCTGGCGGGGCTGCTGGGCGAGATTGAAAGTGAGCAGGACGATTTCAAGCGCGAAGGAGAGAGGTTGTCATGGGCGAACAGTTAGCGATGAATGGGGGCACGCCGGTGCGTACGCTGCCCTTTGGACCGAGCCATTATTTTGGGGACGGGGATATCGAGGCGGTCTCGGAGGTGATCCGGTCGGGTGCGCTGGGGAAGGGGCCGAAGGTGAGGCAGTTCGAGGAGGCGTTTGCGGCGAAGCATGGGGTTGCGCACGTGGTCACGGTGACTTCGGGGACGGCGGCGATGCACACTTGTGTGGGGGCGATCAATCCGGATCCGGGGGATGAGATCATCGTTACGCCGTGGACGTCGGGGGGCAACATCATCGGTACGCTGCTGCACAACTGCGTGCCGGTGTTTGCCGACATTGACGACACGTTCACGTTGGACCCGGCGGACGTCGAGGCGAAGATCACGCCGAGGACGCGGGCTATTATCGCGGTGCATCTTTTTGGCAATCCCTGTGATATGGCGGCGCTGCGCGACATTGCGGACCGGCATGGTCTTTTCCTGATAGAGGACTGCTGCCAGGCCCACTTTGCCGAATACCAAGGGCAGGTTGTCGGCTCGATGGGTGATATCAACGGTTTCAGTTTTGGAGGAAAGCATCTTTCGGCAGGTGGCGGCGGCGCAGTTATGTCCGACAACGAGACGTTGTGGGAGCGGGCACTGATCTTCTCAGACTGCGCGCTGCCGCGCAATGGCGGGCCATTCGAGGGCCGGCCGTACGCGAACTATTTTCTGGCGCCAAATTACAAGATGAATGATCTGATGGCGGCGGTCCTGATTGAGCAGTTGAATAAGGTGGACGGGTACATCGAGAAGAAGATTCATGCGGCGCAGCAGATTATGGAGCATGTATCTGACATCGATGAGATCAGGCCGCAGCGGGTGCGGGAGGGGGACCGGCACTCGCACTGGGTGCTGGGCATGACGCTGGATACGGACAGGATGGAATGCGACGCGTGGGAGTTTGCCGAGGCGCTCAACCACGAGGGGATTCCGGCGGGCGGCCCGTACATCGGGTCGGGCAAGGAGGGGCCGCTGTATCGCAACGAGTTCCTGTCGGCGCCGAACTGTTACGGGCGCAGCCGGTTTCCTTTTGACTACGGGCGGGACAAGCCGGTGGAATACAAGTTAACTGAATGCCCGAATGGGGAGAAGTTGATGCGGCGCGGGTTCAGCTTTTCGATGCAGCCGAGCATGGACGATGAGGACGCGGCTGATATTGCGGCGGGGATCCGGAAGGTGTTTGGGCATTTTCGGAAAAAGCAGTAGTCAGTGGTCAGTGGGGTAGTAGTTTTTAGTAGTCAGTTTTTAGTTTTTAGTGAACGGCTGCCTGCTCGGAAGTGCGCCCAATACGTTGTCTGAATC
>VYDA01000217.1 GCA_009843665.1 Caldilineaceae bacterium SB0675_bin_29
GGGGTGCGATGTGGCCGGCTTCGATGAGGGGGGCGTTGAGGAGGCCCCACTCTTCGCCTTCGGAACGTAGACGCTTTGGGTCAGCCGGGCCGAGGAGCTCGTAGAAGTCGGTGTTGTCGATGCAGCAGCCGGCATGGGCGTGTACGAGGCCGTAGAGGCCACCGGGTCCGTTCATTTCGATGTTGGCGCCGTGCATTTCGGCGAAGTGGGCCAGTTTGAGGACCTGGGTAAGGCCGAAGGTGGCGCGGGCGCGCAGGCGGTCGGTGGCGCCCTGGATGAGCCACTGGGCGGTGATGTCCATGTCGTGCATGAGGCGCTCGGTAGCCATGATGGGGATGACGAGCGTGCTGCAGAGCTCCTGGTACTGGTTCATTTTCTGTTCGTGCATGGGCTCTTCGAGCCAGATGTAGTCGAGCTCTTGCATGGCCGTGCCGACTTCGATGGCTTCACGCAGGTTGTAGGAGCAGACGGGGTCGTTGAGCAGGTCGTAGTCATCGCCGACGGCTTTGCGGACGTCGGTGAGAAGGGGGATGTCGGCTTTGCCGCCCTTGTAGGTGTGCAGTTTGTAGGCGTTGACGCCGAAGGTGCGGCCGCCGTCGATGTGGTCGAGGTAGCCTTGGAGGTCCATGTCGCCGGCGGTGAGGTAGACGGGCAGGCGGTCACGCACGCGGCCGATGAGGTCGTAGACGGGCCGGCCGGCGGTCTTGCCCAGGATGTCCCAGAGGCAGTTGTCGAATTCGCCGAACCAGCCGGGTTCCTGGTAGACCCAGCGGGTGCCTTTGTGGAGCATCTGGAAGAGGCGTTCGCGGGCGAAGGGGCTTTCGCCGATGGCGTGGGTCTTGAGGATTTCGAGCTGGTATTTGTTGATGGAGGTCGGGGCGATGCGACCGGTGACGCCCTCGTCGGTTTCGACTTCGAGGATGTGCGACTGCATGGGCGTGTCGATGGGCCGGCCGGTGTGGGTGTACTGGATGCGGCGGAGGCCGGGAACCTGGATGAGGCGGTGGCGGCTTTGGGTGAGGGTTGGGTGTTGGAGGGTGTGGAGTTTGATGTCGGTGATTTTCATTGAAAACCCCAGTGGTTAGTGGTTAGTGGTTAGTGGTTAGTGAGCGTGGCGAGAGTTGGTTGGGATGGGGCAGGCGGTGTGACGGGTGATTGGATGGCGAGTAAGAGAGTTACGGTTCCTGGACTGGCTGCAGGGATTTTGCGGCGAAGATGGTGAGGTGCAGCGTTTCGTCGATCTGTTCATAGACGGGTACTTTGCCGCTCAGGGCTGTGCTTTCGTCGAGGATTATGCCCACACCTTCGCCGCGCCGCTCAAGGAAATATCGTCTAGCTACCTGCCTGCTGACGTTGTCTTCAACTGTTAATTCAGACAGTAGGCGGGCCAGCAGTTCGTTGCGGGTTGCTTGTCCGTATCGCAACCGTTCCACGCTCAGGGTATTTGCAAGCGCGCCCGGTGAAATCAGTTCCAGTCTGTCGGAGAACATGAAGAGGCGAATCTTTGAGACAGCTTTGGAATAATCTCTGTGCACGACGGCATTTACGAGGGCTTCAAACACGGCTCTCATGCTGTATTGAGAACGTTCCGTACGACCGACATCCTTGCGAGCGGACACCTGATTGTATCTTTCGACAAATTTGTAGGCGTCCATGATCTGCCGGTCCAAAGGTCCCCTAAAGTCCTTGGCGTCAATCTGGTAGTTGGCATCCTTTGTCTTACCGCGATAGAAGACGGCCTGAATGAAACTGTTATATAGATAGTCATCGGGCCTGTCGTGGCACATCAGTAGTCCGGCGACCGAAACGCGGTACAGCGACCCGTCTCTGACGAGCAGACGCCTTTTCTGAAGCAGGTCTTCGATCTCGTCCTCGGAAGCTCCTTCTCTGATAAATCGCCGATAAAAATGTTCGTGTAACGTGTGTCTGGTGGTATTTGGCACTACTTGCTCATCGAAAGAAATGATCCGCGCCTGAGAACGGCTCTGCAAAAGTCGCGCCAGCTGATCAGTTGGCATCTCACGCTTACTGCTGCCCTGGCGGGCAATGTAACCGCCAGGACTTTTGTGAACGAACAGGCTTCTTGGGACTTCGACTTTGAGAAGGACTTTCCCATCGAACTGCAGCTTTTCAGTGAAGATTGAGACTTGGGGTTCGATGCTGTCGCGGCAGACTTCAACCACTGTCTTTTCGGTCTGATCCAGGTTGTGTTGGCCCAGTCCGACAATTTCGCCATGATCATCCACACCGATCAGTATCACGCCGCCTCTGGCGTTGGCGAAGGCGGCGATCTCGTCGGCGAGACTGTCTCTGCGCGGCAACTGTCTCTTGAACTCGATGGTGGAGTCTTCACCGAGGTGGATTTTCTCGATTAGTTCGGAGAGGCTGTCAAACATTTTGGATTCTTCAGGTGAACAACCTAGCCCCGTTGTTTGCCGGCGACCTATTGGAGTCCATTTTTGCCTTTGACAGGTCGAAATCTGGCAACGGAAATATGACTACCGCATCTGCTGTAAATGTGACCATGCACGGTCCTCTTCCGGACAGTTCCAGTCTTCTGCGAGTGCAGCTTCACTTAGCAGAGCAGTCTTCGACGTATCTGACTCACCGGGAAGAATCGTCACAAGGGCACGCCGTGGTTCTGGAAGCCGGACTGGCTCAAGCAATTGTACGTGACCATTTTCGTCAATTGTGGCTTCGATTGCTTGTAGCATGACAACCTCGCTGCGCTATATGGCCCTCCACGATCATGCACTCTGCCCTGGCACAGAAGACTGTGGAGAACAGGACTCAGGAGGCCTGTCTGCAAAGTGAAGTCGGAATACCGATAGCTATCTTTTCTCACCTTCCCGATTGCGTTCATTCTCATTCGTTACTTGAACGACGGAGTCTCCTGTACTCACTGCGCTGCCCTTTTCCCAGGATCTTTCGCTTGTCTTCAGAGATTCATACTCAGCCAACCATGAGGAAGGCATGAGGGAACGCGAGAAACTGCCGAGGGCGAGAGAGCCATCCAACCTTTGCGTCCTTGTCTCGCGGTAAGTCGTTGCCACGGCCAGTTTTTCCTGGACATCGGTAACCCGCAATCTGGCCTTCGAGAGCTCGATATGACCCAGCAGTTCCTCCGTATCAGGATCTTTTATTTCCGCCTGATCTATTACATCAAAGTCCATACCAACGACGACTCCGTTTGCGGAGCCAACGTTTAGGGCGATGTCTCGTGGACTGAGCACTTGCGCGACCTTTCCGCGAATCGGTTCTGTCATCAACTTTCCTCCGTGGCGTCGTCAGCGGAGAGCTTTCGGTCCAACTCTTGCACTTCTTCGGGCACGATATCTTTCCAATCCTCCAGCGCATCGTCTGCTGTAACCAGTTGCCAGAAGACTATGCCCTTAAGCTCGGCATGTATCACTTTGTAGTTGTCAAGAGATTCGGAGTTCCGTGATCGCTCTATAATGCGTCCTACTTCAGAGATACTACGATAGAGAGAGACTAAACGCCTGAATGCAGATCGGACGTGTGGCTTGATGATCTCGCACCCCGCCTCACGAACAGACAGGCGACCAGAATAGAACGAAGCGGCAATTCCTACAAGGGCGACAGAAATCTGCAAGAAGTAGCTTTCCAGATTGGTGTAACTGCGCGCATTTGCTACCTGCCAGAAGGCCCCCAATACCCCTAATGAAATAATGATGAGCAGCGCCGGCCAAATGAATCTGTGCAGAATTGACCTAAGAGGTCCGGTCGATTTCATTTTTCACCAGTGTATCAGAGTGGAAAGGCGATTTCAAGCCTTTTTGTAGTACATGTGTGCGATATCAGGTTTGAACAGAATATCATAGCGGCGTCCCCTGTGCAAAGGACAAGGTCAAACAAGGGTGTATCCCAGTTTTGGGGCGAAAGGGGTCAGGCGGGGAATGTGCGGCGGCGGTGGGCGATATTGTGTTCCGGCTGTTAGCGGGGACAGGGCAGGCACAAGGCCTGCCCCTACAGGATTGTTAGGGGGGGAACAGTGCTGGGTTGGTAAGGGAGGTTTGCGAGAGTTCGCCGTTTTTTGGGCTGCGCCCGTCAGGCTACTTGCTGCCTTCCTTTTATGACCCACAGGGTCCAGAGGATGGTGGGGGCGACGCCGATGGCGGCCAGGGTCCAGATGATGGTGGGGATGGTGAGGGTGGTGTCGAGGGCGGCGCCGACGAGGCTGGAGGCGAGGGCGCTGCCGAGGTAGAAGAACATGAAGTCGCTGGCGAAGACGCGGCCGCGGACTTCGTCGGGGACCATTTGGAGGAGGAGGTGGGTCGAGAAGACCCAGATGATGCCGCTGCCGATGGAGCGGACGAAGGAGCCGAGGAGCACCATGGGCAGGCTGAGAAGGGGGGCGGTGACGATGATGCCGGCGATGGCGAGGACGTAGCCGTAGGCGATGGCCTCTTTCAAGGAGCGGGGGTCTTCGCCGGTAAGTTTGCGGGCTAGGATGGGGCCGAGGCCGGAGCCGACGCCGGTAAGGCCGAACATGAGGCCGAGGCTGGTGCCGCCGCCCTGGCCGACGGTAAAGACCTGCTGGGCGATGGCGACCTGGAGGACCTGGAAAGCGGTGGCGAAGAAGAGGGCCATGACGGCTTTCTGGAGGGCGACGACGAGGACGTCGAGGTGGGCGCGCAGATAGCGCAGGCCGCGGAGGTACTGGCCGAAGGCGGCGGCGACGGTCCTGTCGGCGGCGGATGCGAGCCTGGCGGGCATGCGGATCTGGGCGAGCAGCACGGCGGAGAGCAGGAAGGTGAAGGTGTCGAGCACGAAGGCGGGATACATGCCGAAGGTGCCGGCGAAGAGGCCGCCTAGGGCAGCGCCGAGGGCGAGCATTACGGACCAAGTGGCGGAGCTGAGGGCGTTGACGGCGCCGAGCTCGCGGGGGTTGGAGATGTCGGGCAGGATGGCGGTATGGGCGGGGTCGAAGAATCCGCTCATGGCCATTTGCACGGCGGTCAGGGTGTAGAGGAGCCAGACGTCGCCGGGGTTGCGGACGAGCAGGAAGGCGAGGACGACGGCGGCGCGGATAAGGTCGGCGGCGATGAGGACGTGTTTGCGGTTGTAGCGGTCGGCGACGACGCCGGCGATGGGGCTGACGAGGAAGGGGGCGAGCATGCGCACGACGAAGAGGGAGCCGACGGCGAGACCGGAT
>VYDA01000474.1 GCA_009843665.1 Caldilineaceae bacterium SB0675_bin_29
AGGACGGCAATGGACAGGACGGCAATGGACAGGACGGCAATGGACAGGACGGCAACGGACAAGGCGGCCAGACGTCCCGAGACACACAGACCCCAGAGAGCGAGCCGAGTACCAAGCCCCCCGAGCCCACGCAGGAGCCTCCGCCGCCTCAAGGGCCTGTAGCAATCACCCAACCCGATCACACCAATGTACGCCTCGGGCCCGGCACCCTATACAAGATCGTCAGGTCTGTACCGCACGGCACGCGCGCCCAAATCATCTGCGTCGGTCCCTGGGCTGACTGGTACGAGGTCAAAATCGAAGGCATCTATGGGACCGTCTGGATCAAACGCGACCTTACAGTTCTCGTCGGCTCGCTGGACGGAGTCTGCCGCTACCGCGCCGGTGCATTCACAGTCCAAGCTTGGACATGGCCCGTAATCTCCCATCTGCGTGTGGGGCCGGGCACATACTACGACGTGATAACCACCGTGTCCCAGGGTACACATGTCGAAATCATCGGTCTCGGCCCGGAGGCCAAGTGGTTCCTGATCGAGCTTTCCGCTTTGGAAGGCCCCGCCTGGATCCACCAAAGCCTGATTGAGCTGTCCGGCTCAGTCAGAAGATACAGACAGCTCGCGATAAGAGAGCTTGTGCAGTTGCTCCGTCCGGGACCGAATCCCGCAGCCAGGCCCTATCTGATCACCCAGCCCGAAATCCTGAACGTGCGCCTCGGACCGGGCCTCAACTACGACGTGATCACCACCGTGCCCCAGGGAACGCAGGCCGCAATCTACGGCATGGGCCCGGACAAAAAATGGTTCCAGGTCGAACTGGAAGGGCTGGACACCCTGGCTTGGGTCTACCGCGATCTCACCCGCGTGGTCGGTTCGCTCGTAAACGTTAGACGCATCACCGCACGCGAGATCGCAGCGCTGCCAGCACTGATCATCCAGCCCCGTAACGTGAACGCGCGCCTCGGACCGGGCGCACGCTACGAGGCCGATGTCATCCTGCCCAAAGGGACCTGGTCCCGCATCACCGGAATCGACACGCACCAAAAATGGTTCCGCATCAAGGTCGTCGGATTGAAAACGGCCCTTTGGGTCGTCCGCAGTCGGGCCAAGGTGGCTGGCGGTCTACTGGGGAGGTTCCGACTACATGCGGCGGATGAGAGCCCGATGCAGCCAGATTCGGGACCAAACAGTGACCGGCCGCTCGCCATCGCACAGTCGGAGAGCATGAAAGTGCGCACCGGGCCGGGTCTGGACTACAAGGTGATCACCACAGTGCCGCAGGGA
Source organism: Caldilineaceae bacterium SB0675_bin_29 (assembly GCA_009843665.1). Classification (GTDB taxonomy): domain Bacteria; phylum Chloroflexota; class Anaerolineae; order Caldilineales; family Caldilineaceae; genus Bin5. The sequence continues at coordinate 1,281 of VYDA01000474.1, forward strand.
GTATCGGGCGAAATCTACGGCATCGATCCGACAAAGAACTGGTTCCAGGTCCAAATCGAAGGCCTGGACACGCTCGCCTGGGTGCTGCGCGATATGACCTGGGTCGACGGCCTCCTGGTGAGCGTCAGAATGATTACCCCGCGCGAGATCGCGACCTGGCCCGCCCTGATCACCAACCCGCCTACGCTGCTTGCCCGCTCCGGCCCGGGCAAAGACTACCCCGCGGTCGCCAGGCTGCCAAGAGGAACGTGGGTCAGAACTGTCGGCATCGGCCCTAACGCTGAATGGTTTCAGATCCGGATCGAAGTCGAGGTTCCCGGCATCGACGCGCCGGTCTGGATTGCACGCCGCCACGCAAAGATCGCCGCCGGCTCGCTGGCAGATATCCCCAAAGCAGTGCCGGAAGACAGTTCGCACTCGTCATCAGCAGAGACCGACCAACGGTGAGCGTGCCCTCTCGCATCTGAAACAGCCCGAGGTGCCTCCCTCGTCTTCACAGCCAATCTCCGAATCTTCGTTATTCAGGTCTCCTCCCAAGAGCCCCGTGGACCCAGTTGCCAGCGGGGTCTTCCTTTTCTCCAAATTGTACTCTGAGCGAAGCGGGTGCGCTTCTGGATCATGGCATTCGCCATGACGAACCTACCCTCCGCCCGTTCAGATTTATACGGAAATACCCCGACGACTTCACCTGAAATGAGCGCGCGGGCAAGCGTAATGATCCCTCCCAAATGGGCCCAGAAAAAGAGTAACTCTCTGTGTTGACTACACGTCCTATCTGTAGACACGGATCCGATCTGGGAAGGCCTTCAAGGATCGTGCTCTGACTCTCAACTCAAGCGGTCCGGCACGTTGAAACGGTCACGCAGGGTGGTTGAACAGAAAAGCCCGGACACGCTCTTGGAATAGAAGTAGAGCCTGAAGAGAATGATTTCGAAACAGTCGATAATAACCCTGGTCGGCGTGAGCACTCTGTTACTGTTTGCCCTGACATTCGTCTCCTTCTCACCTCTTGCTCCAGCGATCGAGGCCCAGGCCCCGTCCCTTCAGAGGCAGAACGAGCCAAGGGTAACGATCGAATTCAATACCGATAATTCAAAAGAAGAGTACGGCACCTCAATATTTGCGAAACTTACGTTCACGAGTTTTCAAGACATAACCTGCGACAAGAATGACGGGGGCACGCACAGTACAACGTTCGATGATCCATGTTATTACCAGACCGAAGTACACCGGCGCCCCCCTGAAAGCGGACGCGTGAGTCAGTGTGAAGGAATAGGGATTGGTGGGCCCCGTTCGTTCTCAAAAGGTACGGGAGTCGGCAAAGTAATCCGATTCAGTCGGAACTTTACCACCACCAATTGCCCTGTAGGACTCTACGTGCTGAAGGCGAAATTGAAGGAATCCGACAAGACCGTAGTCGCCTCCGCATCTGCAAACTTCGAAATTGTTCCGGGGCAGCACACAATCACACCAGCGCCGACGGCCACGCCAATGCCCCCTCCCTCCGCGCGGATTGACAGCCTTCCCTCCGCCTTCGACCAGGGCCGGCAAACTCCCTTCAAAATGATCTTCGAAGGCATTGACGACTCGGACCAATATCACTACCGCGCCGATGTCACCACGTCAGTCAACGGTGCCGCCGACAAATGCGAAGGAACGGGCCTCGGTGGCACCAGCCAGTTCGCAGCCCAACTCAGCGGGGCCGTCGACGGTAAACTTACGCTTCCCGGCGCGATCGATGCCCGCTGCCCGTCCGGCACATACACATTGGCCGTCCATATCATCGCTGAGGGCGGGTTTACCTACACCACCACCCAGGCGTTCCAGGTAAACGGCGCGTCACCGGCCCCCATCACAACCGACACGCCCACGCCGACCGCCACGGCCACCCCGCGCCCGACCCTGACGCCCACGGCCACGCCTACAGATGATCTGAGCGGCGAATTCCTCGATAGAATCATTCCTGTTGTCGATGATGCGGACGCCAATTCGGACGTCGACTCGGGCGCGGACACCGCCAAAGCAACCACGGCGCCGCTAACCACAAGCGCCGCGGACGACGCCGGCGACCCCTGGCCCGGCCACTACGCCGGCAGCCGTTCCGTCTGGGACTGCCAGGAGCTCAGCGCCTTGGTCGGCTTGCTCGCCGCCCTCCGCCGAACAATGACCGCCGGCGACTGGCCCCAAGCCGTGACCCAGCCGGAGATCTTGAACGCCCGCCTCGGCCCCGGACTGGCCTACGACGTCATCACCACCCTGCCCCAGGGCACGCGCGCCAACATCGTCGGCGTCGACCCCCGCAACGAGTGGTACCAGCTTGAGCTCAGCCATCTCGAAGTCCCCGTCTGGATCTATCAGGACCTGGCCGCCGTCAAAGGTTCGCTCGCCAACGTCCGCTCGGTCCCCGCCGCGGAACTTGCCCAACTCCCGATCTCCGGCGCCCCGGGCAGCAGACCAATAGGGATTACCCGGTCGGAAGTCATGAACGTGCGACTCGGCCCCGAATTCAACTACGAAGTTCTCACCGCCCTGCCGCAAGCGACGCAGGTCGAAGTCATCGGAATCGATCCCAGCGGCGCGTGGCTGCAGGTGGAACTGGATGGGACGAGGTCTCTCGGCTGGCTCTACCGCGACCTGGTCCAGGTCGACTGCCCGCTGGTCAACGTGCGGCGCATCACCGAGCGTGAAACTGCACTGGTCCCTGCTGCGATAATCCAGCCCTACGCGCTCCACGCCTACTCCGGGCCGGGTCTCGCCTACGTCAGTGTAGCAGTTCTCCCTCGAGGGACTTGGGCCGAAATCATCGCCATCGGCGACTGCCCGCCCAATGTCTGGTACCAGATCATCGTGCCAGGGCTGGATGAACCGGTCTGGGTGGTTCGCGACTTCGTCAAGGTGGCAATCGGCTCGCTCGCAGGCGTTCCCCGGCTCTCGCCATAGCCTTGCCGGTTCGGTTGCTCCACCCTCTTGGGCCCCCTTCACAATAATGCATAACAGAGACCCCGCGAGCGACCGCGGGGCCTCTCCTTTCTTCGTATCCCATCCCGCCGGTTCGCCTCTTTCGGTATCAAAAACCCCACACCCAAACAGATTCCCGAAAACGGAACATTCCGCGCCAACTGCACGTCCCATCGGCAGGAGCGGTGCCAATTTTTGGACGGAACTAGACTCGAAACCGCAAAGCTGAACCTACATGGACATGCACTGTCGCAGAACTCCAGTAGAGCCAAAGAGGTCGCAAACTAAACAGTCGGTTACTACCTTGATCGGGGCGATCATACTGCTACTTTTCGCTCTGACCGTTATCTCCTTCGTGCCCAATCCTCCGGAGATCCAAACCTTTGCCCCTGCGATGCAGGAGGATCTCCAACCGGCGCAGGAGGATCTCAAACCGCACGCCGGTTTCGAATCGCTTGACGGCTCTGTCTCGGCAGGCGAAAATCTGAACATCAGCATCTTCTTCGCTAACTTCCCCTGCAACGATCAAAACGACGACGGCGTATGTGACGCCAACGACACCTTCACAACCGTCACCTACCGCTTCGACCTGGTGCAGGGCAGCGCCGACGGACCTGACGCCGACAGCTGTGAAGGATCAGGGTTTGGCGTAGTCCGCACTTTCAGCCCTTCGGAGTACAGTCACTGGAGCACGACAGGATCGATATCTCTGGGCGTCAACAGTAACTGCACGCCCGGGTCCTATGTGGTGAAGTGTACCATCACCTACACCGAAGACGGCTCGACCGAAGAGATTCCGCTTGCCTGCAACTGCGGCATTACCATCGATCCCCCGGCGCCGCCTACGGCCACACCCACGCCCACCGAAACACCCACCGAAACACACACCGAAACGTCTACACCGACGGTCACTCCTACGC
>VYDA01000718.1 GCA_009843665.1 Caldilineaceae bacterium SB0675_bin_29
ATATAGCGCACAAGTACATTGTAGAACCCAACCGCTACCGTGATGATTACGAGATACACAGACACGCCACCGATTTGTTCTGAGAGGCTGTCAATGAGACCGGAAACTCGCAGAAGTACCCTTAACATCGAAGCTGTTCCTATATCTGTGCGGTGCGCAGGAGTGGCAGAGCCCTTCTCCTATCTTCCATTTCATAGCCACTACGCAAGACCGTTCTATCTTACCCGAAATAGTCTGAGATTCAATATCCTCCTGTTCCCGTGCGCCGCCAAAGCAGCCCTTACCTCTCCTTGCCGGAGCATCTCTGTCGGTACTCTTACAGATTGGTGATTATGGAGTATAATATTGTTGTACAGAAGTTATACTTACTCTCAGACAGTAGTTTTCCGTTAGTGCAGACGATTCGTTCAAAAGGATTCTCAATGGTTTGGCAACATTCTCAAGCTAAAGTCGGTGTCTATGTTGACGCCGCCAACATCTATCGCAATGGCGGCTCCCGTATGCAGTATGATATTCTGCGCGAATTTGCCTGCCGGGATATGGGCGAACCGGTGCGCCTGAACGCTTACGTAACCCACGATACCGAACGCGCCCAGTGGGATATCGACTATCGCGTCGGCGCCTTTCGCTTCCACTCCGCACTGCGCGATCTCGGCTACAAAGTGATTATCAAGCGTGTACGCTGGTTTGATGACGAGACAGGCAACCGCTATGCCAAAGCCAACTCCGATCTGGATCTGGCAGTGGATGCGCTGCTCCAGTCCGAAAATCTCGACAGAGTGCTGATTGCTACCGGTGACGGAGATTTCGTTCAGGTGGTGCGGGCGCTACAGAACAAGGGCTGCCGCGTGGAAGTTGTCGCCTTCGATAATGTCTCAGGCAATCTGCGGCAGGAGGTGGATCTGTTCATGTCCGGCTACCTGATCCCTAATCTGCTTCCCGTCCCTGACGGCTCTGCCGAATGGGGCCAGCCCGACTCTACCGTGCGCGGCTGGTGTTACTATTACAACGAGGATAAAGGCTTCGGCTATATGCGCTTCCTGACCAAGGTGTCACCCCACCTGTGGTTGGTGGACAAACGCAAAAGCCCCGACTCTCCCTATGAGAGCGCCTTCTTCCACTTCTCGATGATGCAGGATGAATCCGTAAAGGACTACCTGCCGAGCCGCGAACACATTTTTGAATTCCGGCTCATTCCCTCGGAACGCGATCAGAGCGAACTCACCGCAACAAACATTCGCATGGTCTGCTCCCTGTAGCGGTAGCTTCCCATTGCAGTTGGCCGCGTATTCGCGTATCATTGACCGCGTGACGCTGACTGCCTGCGCGCCTTACCCATTGCCGTCCTTCCAATCAGGAGCCAGAACCCCATGCCTGCCGCAATCTCTGCCCAGCAACCGCTCGCCGTAGAAGCCGGCGCCAAAGTCCTAATGTCCGGCGGCAATGCCATCGACGCCGCCGTAACCGCCGCCCTGATGCAGGCCGTGGTCAGCCCCCAGATGTGCGGCATCGGCGGCTATGCAGTGATCAATCTGCACATGGCCGGACATTCAGGTTCCATCGGAATCGACGCGCCCGCGCTCGCCGGCGCCCTCGTTAAGGACGACATGTGGGTGGAAAAGCTTATCCGCCCCAATCCCGGCGGCTGGGGCTTCTTCCTTGATGGCAACGTCAACGAAGCTGGCTACACCTCCGTCTGTACACCCGGCGCGGTCAAGATGTTCTCTTCGCTGCTCGAGCGTTGGGGTACCATCGACTTCGAACAGGCCGCAGAACCCGCCATCCGCACCGCCAACGACGGCTTTGTCGTCTCCGACTCCCTCGCCGTCGGCTGGAAACGCTCCAACCAGTACTGGGAGGGGATGAGCCTGCGCGACTACATCAACAGCAACCCGGAGGCCCGTCGCATCTATCTCCGCGACGACGGCCAACCCTATGACACCGGTGAAACGCTCCGAAACCCGGACTACGCTGCCTCACTGCACCACATTGTCCAACACGGCAGCGAAGACTTCTACCACGGCCAGTTCATGGAGCGCATGGCTTCCGATCTGGCCGCCAACGGCAGTTTCGTCACCCGGCAGGACTTTGAACAGTACCGCCTGCGCGAGGACGCTTCCCTCTCCGGCAGCTACCGCGGCCACACCGTCACCAGCTCCACCCCGCCGCACGGCGGCGCAACCCTCGTCGCCATCCTCAACATCCTGGAGGGCTACGACCTGGCCGCCATGGGCCACAACTCGGCCGACTACATCTACACCGTCGGCCTCGCCATGAAGGCCGCCTTCGCCGACCGCAACCCGCACCTGGCCGACACCGAATTCGAGGACGTGCCCCTCGACTGGATGATGTCCCGGGAGCGGGCCGCCTTCTGGCGCGAGCGCATCGACAGCGGCCAGCCCATCGAACCTGCACCCTCCCAGCCGGAGACCCCCCATACCACGCACCTCTCAGTCATCGACGCCCAGGGCAACTGCGTCTCACTTACCCACTCGCTCGGCTCCTCTTCAGGTGTCATCACCCCCGGCCTCGGCTTCATGTACAACAACTCGATGGTCAACTTCAACCCTCTGCCCGGCCATCCCAACTCCATCGCCCCCGGCAAAGGCCGCACAACCGGCATGACCCCGACCATCGTCTACAACAAGGAAACTTCTGACGGCGCGGCGCAACCCCTCCTTGTCCTGGGAGCGCCCGGTGCCACCCGCATCATCACCTCCGTCCTGCAGGTGATCCTCAACGTCATCGACTTCGGCATGGACATAGAAAAAGCCGTCCACGCCCCCCGCTTCGACTGCCAGCTCAACGCCATCAACTGCCAGCGCCGCATCCCCGCCTGGGTCCTCGACGAAGTCAACAAACGCCATCCCGCCGCCCACATCCCCTACAGCCACGGCGGCCTCGCCCTCGTCCACGCCCTCCACATCGACCCCCAAACCGGAGCGCTAAGCGGCGCCGCCGACACCGGCGCCGAAGGCATGGCCGCGGTCGTGTGATCTGAACGCAGGCTACGTCGCTGATGAATGGATAGGAGAAGGACCTCATGCCTATTGCCAATTACACCCCTGAGGAGGTTGCATCTAAGGGAGATACCATTTATCGCCAGCAGCTGCAGGGGATAGTCGAGCCTGAGCACAGTGGCAGCTTTCTGGTCACTGATATCAAAACTGACGCCTATGAAATCGATGTTGACGACCTCAAGGCAACGAAGCGTCTCCTTGCCAGCTATCCGGATGCTGTCATCTACGGTCTGCGCATCGGCTTTCTAACAGCCTACCGTATCGGCGGACGCTTCACAGTGAATCAGAAATGATAACGGGGAAAGTTACAGAAAGGCGAGAGGCCGTCATTGATTTGGAGGTTATTGGGAAGAATCAGAGGAAGGTGAGGGTTGAAGCAGCCATTGAAACCTGTTTCAATGGCTATTTGACACTGCCGACGGCTACGGTAAATACCCTTGCACTGCAACCAGCTGGGAATCGAATTGCAACCTTGGGAGTGGAAATACAGTGATACTGGAAGTGTATCTGGCAGCAGTCATTTGGAATGATCAGGAACGCGAAGTTCTTGCCTTGCAAGCCGAAGGGGGCGCCTTGGTCGGCATGTCACTTCTCTACGGCAATCGCGTGACGATAACCGTTTTGGACGGCGGCGATATCACAATTGAGCCTATTCAATGATTGAGACTACATCTTTGGATAATTCCCCGGATGACTGCCTTAAGAAACAGGGTAGACTTTACAACTGGTTTGTGAGGAAAAGTATGAGTGGGGCACCTCCCTGAGCGTCATCCACTGAATGGACAAAATAGTTGCTTGAATACCCGGTTCTGAAAGCCTGAAATGAAACTCTACACCATCGGCTTTACCCAGAAGAGCGCCGAGACGTTCTTTACACAGCTCAAACAGTCAGGAGTCCGCACGCTGATCGATACTCGCTTCAACAACAGGTCGCAACTTTCCGGCTTTGCCAAGCAGAACGACCTCCGGTATTTCCTGCGCGAAATAGGCAAGATCGACTACCTGCATCTGCCCCAACTCGCGCCTACCCAGGACATCTTCGACGAATTCAAGAAAAGGAAGGGGTCGTGGGAAGCCTATGAACTTTCCTTTCGCGCGCTAATGGCTGCCCGCAAAATTGAAGAAGAGCTCCCACCGGAACTCTTCGACAACGCTTGCCTCTTATGTAGCGAGCACAAACCCCACCACTGTCACCGCCGTCTCGTCGCCGAATACCTCCACGAAAAGTGGGACGGGATCAACATCGAGATCGAACATCTCCAACCAACGGACTCCACATGAATCGCTGGCCCGCCCTGGAACTGCAAGCAAGTCAATCGTCTGCTGATCGCCGAAGCACAGAACCTCACCGGTCCGGCTCAAACACAGACCCGTCCAACACCGTCTGTAAACCCGCCGAAACCAGGTCCAGCCGCCGGATCTCCTCCGCCGGCAGCTCCAGGCCGACCGCGCCTACCGTGTCCTCAATGTGCGCAGGCACATCCGCCCCCGAGATGATGCAAGTCACCTCCGGCCGTGACAATATCCACGCTTGCGATACCTGTCCCGGAGTCGCCCCCACGCGCTCGGCCACAGCGATAACCTCCGCCACCACGTCCGCTGCCCGGTCCCGCAATGTGTCCTGGAAGGCGTGTCGCCGCCGCCCGCCCCACAGACTGTTCTCCTCCGGCATACTATCTGGCGTGTAAGTTCCGCTCAGCAGACCAACCGCCAGCGGGCTGAATACCATGACGCCCAGCCCCATCTCCGCCACCATCGGAAACATCTCCCGCTCCAACTCCCGGTTCAGCAGATTATAAGGGTTCTGCACCGTTATCGCCGGCGCCGCATTCAACCGCTCCTGCACCCGCAGCGCCTTCATCACCTGCCACGCCTGGTGGTTGCAGATGCCCACATAGCGCACCTTTCCCTGCTGCACCAGGCTGTCCAGAGCACCAAAAGTCTCCTCAACCGGCGTCGTTTCGTCCAATCCGTGGATCAAATAAACATCGATCCGGTCCGTATTCAGCCGCCGCAGCGACCGCTCCGCCTCGCGCAGAATATGGTAGCGGGAAAGGCCGCTGTCATTGGGGCCGTCGCCAATCTCTCCCCGCACCTTGGACGTGATAACCACATCATCCCGCCGCCCTTGTAG
>VYDA01000227.1 GCA_009843665.1 Caldilineaceae bacterium SB0675_bin_29
CATGGGGGGGCGCGAAGGTTGTACATCACCGTTCCGGAACTGTCATTTGCCCGTCTCCATCGCCGCCAAATGCAGTAGGACTTTGCAGAAGGCAATTGTTGTCAGTTTGGTGGGTCCAGATACCTATTGGGGTTGTCGGGAGTCGAGTCCTGCGCCGCAGCTACCTCAGAATGCTCTCGCGATCACCGGGAACAAGCTCTACTCGAGTCAGTGCGCGGCTGCAGAAATGGGCCGTTGACTGGAGCGCGTTCCAGGGTTACAGCGATCCGTCATTTTAATGCCTGTGTCCGACATGTGAATCCTAAAGCCCGTCACTCACGTCGAGACACGGTTAACGGGGGAGATTATGTGCGGGCCACCAAGCCTGCTGCAGGCAGTTCGGGCTGTGTCGTCTATCAGGTACAGGAATGTGTGAAATGGTTGGAATCATTGTATTCGAAACTTTGAAAACTCTGGCGATTCGGTATCATTCCTGAGCCCACATATTGAGAGTATAATGCATAGGGGTGTCATTATTGTGACAGTGGCATGTGTTTTTGTATCATTTCAGTGTCAATATTGCGGTAGACAGGGTGTGTTTCGACCTAATGCGCAGAAGACCCGGAAGTTTCAAGGTCGGTAGAACGCTGACGGCACTGAGTCCATGGATCGGAAAGGGAAGGGAGAGGTGAGATGAAACAGACTGGGGAACGTAATCACAGGATGGAAACGTTGCGGCAGCGCATGTCGTTGCTTTACGAGGCCATTCAGCGAATAAACGAGAGCCTGGACTTCGAAAGCGTATTGCAGGAGGTGGTGGACAATGCGAGGGACCTAACGGGAGCTTGCTACGGGGTAATCGTCTCCCTGGACAGTGCGGGGCAACCGGAGGATCCTCCGATCAACTCCGGGATGTCGGTCGAGGAACAGAAGGGCCTCGTGCCGACGCCGGACACATTGCAACTCTACGGGTACCTTAATCGGCTGCCAGGTCCGCTTAGGATTCCTGACTTTGCCGCGCTCATAAGGGGGCTGGGGCTGCCAGAAGTTCAACCGGTTCCGGCGGGGCCTTTCCTGTCTGCTCCGATTCGTTACCAGGGGGAGGGCATCGGCAACATCTTTTTAGCAAGAGGGTTTGAAAGGCCAGAGTTTACCCAGGAGGACGAGGAGACCCTGGTAATGTTTGCCGCCCAGGCGGCGCTGGTCATTTCCAATGCTCGCCGCTATCGGGAGGAACAGCGGGCCAGGGCCGGTCTGCAGACGCTCATTGAGACCTCACCGGTCGGCGTTGCTGTATTGGATGCGCGCACGGGAGAGCTGGGGTCATTCAATCGTGAGGGACGCAGGATCGTCGACGCGGTGCGCAATCCAGGGCAGACCGACAAGGAACTTCTGAATACTCTCACCTTCAGACGTGAGGACGGGCGGGAGGTATCTCTGGAGCAGTTTCCCCTCGCGCAGGTTCTCAGCGGAAGCGAGACGCTGCGCGCTGAGGAAATGGTCCTGTCGGTGCCCGACGGGCGGTCGGTCGCAGTCCTGGTGAACTCGACGCCAATCTTCACGGAGTGCGACGAATTGGAGTCGATGGTTGTGACGTTACAGGACATGACGCCACTGAAAGAGTTAGAGCGAATGCGTGCGGAGTTTCTGGGGATGGTGAGCCACGAATTGCGGGCGCCTCTGACTTCGATCAAGGGGTCGGCCGACACTTTGCTTGAGTCATTTACCTCACTTAATCCCGTCGAAATGGTCCAGTTCATTCGGATCATCAAGACTCAGGCCGAACGCTTGCGAGACCTGATCAGCGAACTCCTGGACGTGGCGGGAATCGAGACAGGTACGCTGTCGGTGGCCCCTGTACCGGTACAGGTGTCAACGCTGGTGGACGAGGCCAGGAATACGTTTCTGAGTGGGGGAGGCCGGGACTACATCGCCATGGACGTGGAGCCGAGCCTGCCGAGGGTGATGGCAGACAGAAGACGCATTGTGCAGGTATTGGGCAATCTACTTGCAAACGCCAGCAGGTACTCCCCGGAGTCTTCGCCGATAGAGGTAGGTGTGGCGCGGGATGAAAGATTTGTCGTGCTCTCTGTGGCCGACAGAGGGCGCGGCATTTCGCCAGACCGATTGCCGACGCTGTTTCGAAAGTTCTCGCGGGATTCCGACGGGGATCAAGGGGGCAGTTCCGGTCTGGGCCTTGCCATCTGCAAGGGGATCGTTGAAGCGCATGGCGGGCGAATCTGGGCCGAAAGCGAAGGGACTGGCAAGGGTTCCAAGTTCACATTCACGCTGCCAACAACCGGTGCACCCAGTTCCGGCTCTGAAAGCGAGTTGCACGCCATGCCCGATGGAGCGAGGCGTGCGGAGGTGGAAAAGGCACACATTCTGGCGGTGGACGACGACCCAATGACGCTCCGCTACGTCCGCGACACGTTGACTAAAGCAGGCTACACTCCTGTGGTTACTGCCGATCCTGACGATGCCTTTCGTATTGTGGAGGAGAAACCGATCCGTCTGGTGTTGTTGGACTTGATGATGCCCGGGGTCGACGGGATCGAACTGATGAGGGATATTCTAGAAGTGGTCGAGGTGCCGGTCATATTCCTTTCGGCTTACGGCCGCGACGAGGTTATTGCCAGAGCCCTGGAATCCGGGGCGGCCGATTACGTGGTCAAGCCGTTTTCTCCGACAGAGCTGACAGCAAGGGTCGGGGCTGCTTTGCGTAGACGGCTGGCCCCGGTCCAGGGAACGCCTTCTGAGCGGTTTGTCCTGGGGGAGCTTGCAATCAACTATGCTGAGCGTCACGTAACCGTTAGGGGAGAACCGGTGCATTTGACGGCCACAGAATACAATCTGCTTCTGGAGTTATCGGTCAATGCAGGGCGTGTGTTGACTCACGAGCAACTGTTGCGGAACGTGTGGGGTTTGCCGGCCTCCAGCCGCAGCAGCGCTGTGCGCACGTTTGTAAGGAGACTGCGCAGCAAGTTGGGGGACAGTTCAACAGACCCCAAGTTCATACTGGCCGTACCGCGAGTCGGCTACCGAATGCTAAAGGGTGAGTATCTGGGGTACGCGGTGGGCGACTAGATTCGCTCGAAGTAGCGGGTGCGTTCCCAGTCGGTAACGGCGTTGCGGAAGGCCTGGGCTTCGGTGGTGAAGAAGTGGGTGTAGTGTTCGACGACGGCGGCGCCGAATGCGGAGCGGGCGAGGTCGCTGGTTGCGAAGTTGGTGACGGCTGCTTCGAGTGTGGCGGGGAGCATCTGGATGCCGGCGGCGGCGTAAACGTCGCCGATGTGTGGGGGCGGGGGCTCGATCTGTTGCTCGATGCCGGCGAGACCGGAGGCGATGACGGCTGCGTAGGCGAGGTAGGGGTTGACGTCGGCGCCGGGAATGCGGCACTCGATGCGGAGGCTGGGTCCTGTGCCGACGATGCGGAAGCCAGCCGTGCGGTTGTCGGGGGACCAGGCGAGTGCGGTCGGGGCCCAGCTGCCGGCTTCGAAGCGCTTGAAAGAGTTGACGGTGGGGGCGTAGCAGACCATGAGCTCGGGCACGTAGTGCATCCAGCCGCCGAGGAACCAGCGGAAGAGGTCGGAGCAGGCGATGCCGGAGAGGTCACCGCTGCCGGGGAAGGCGTTGGTGAGCTCTCTGCCGGCGGTCGACCAGAGGCTGACGTGGAGGTGGGCGCTGGAGCCGGCTTCGGCGGCGTCGGGCTTGGCCATGAAGGTGGCGCTGCAGCCGAGCCGGTCTGATAATTCCTTGACTGCCTGCTTGAGCAGGAGGTGGCGATCGGCCATTTCGAGGATTGGTGCGTAGCGGATGTTGAGCTCGTGCTGGTTTTTGCCGAACTCGCCCTTTGTGGACTCGACGGGGACGCCGGAGGCGGCGAGGTGGCGGCGGAAGGCGCCGTTGAGGTCTTCGGTGCGCGCGGCCTGGAGGAGGTGGTAGTCTTCGCGGTACCATCCGACTTCGGCAAGATTGCGATAGTCGTTGCTGGCGGCGTCGAGGTAAGAGGTGCGATAGAGAAAGTATTCCAGTTCTGAGCCGGCCATGGCCGCGTAGCCATGGGCGTGCAGGCGGTCGAGCTGTTTGCGCAGGATCGACCGGGGGGCTACGGCGACGGGCTCGTGGGTTGGATCCAGCTGGGCGTCACAGAGGACGAGGGCGGTGCGGTCGAGCCAGGAGAGCTTGCGGAGGGTGGCGAGGTCGGGGGCCAGGTGGACGTCGCCGTATCCCGATTCCCAGTTCGAGAAACGGTACCCGGGGACGGGTTCCATCTCCATGTCGACGGTGAAGAGGTAGTCGCAGGCGTGTGTGCCGCGGGCGACGTCGGTGAGGAAGAAGGAGGCGTCGAGGCGCTTGCCCATGAGCTTACCGTAGGGGTCGGGGAAGGCGAGGATGACGGTGTCGATGGAACCGTCTTCTGCGGCGGTGCGCAGGTCATCGACGGTGAGGATTCCCGGGATAGTCATAGAATTTGGCCGCATTTTCTTTGCCTCCGAGATGAACTGCTTGCGCGGCCGCGCAGAGACCTGCTGGAAAGTGTCCGCGTTTGTAACGATTGGGGCATTATATACGGTTGGGTGTGAAACGACATACTGGTTGCTCTGTGCGTTACCGGAACCACAGTACAAAGCCAAGCCACCGGCAAGGAGGTCCTTGTCTGCCTAGGGCAGGAAGCGTTCACGCCTGGGTGAACCTGGACAGCCATGGAGGGGCGAGGCGAAGTGCGGACGCGTGTCGCGTATGGACGAGGGCACCCACAAGGGGTGCCCCTACGGGGGGTGTCGTGAGGTGCGGAGGGGGTGGCGCGTACGAGGGCACCCACAAGGGGTGCCCCTACGGTTGGGATGGCTGGTTGAGACGTCAACGAGTCCTAAGCCATGTTCTGTGTATGTACTGTGTGCGGTCTGTCTGGGCGGAATGGGCCGTCAGTATTTCTGTAGCGGGCTCTCGATGGTCATCGCGGTGAACGTTGGGCATATATGGGAGTGGCCTCGCCTGTCTTGCGTGCGCTGGCACATGCTAGGAATGCGCCAGGACGCGGGGGGGAGGAGGAGGGAAGCCCGGCCGCCGCGAGACGACAACTTCATATTAGCCACACATTGCTACGGCGCGAACATGGCCGGGGGCGTTGCGGGGGCGGAGCCCCTGCACAAGGGAGGGCCGAATAGGCC
>VYDA01000398.1:0-1897 GCA_009843665.1 Caldilineaceae bacterium SB0675_bin_29
ACCCTTCACCTACCCCTTCAACCTCACCGGCCAGCCCGCCGCCAGCGTCCCCTGCGGCTTCGCCTCCGATGGCCTCCCCGTCGCTCTCCAGATCGTGGGCAGGTATCACGCCGACACGCTTGTCCTCCAGGCCGCCGCCGCATTCGAAAAAACAGCGCCTTGGACTTCCGCTTGGCCTGATGTATCATAGCCTCCGTAGGTCCAATGGCTGGACACTACACCCAGTGCAATCCCGACATCTGTAGATTGCACAACTAAAACTACATAGCCCCTAGGGCCCCTTTAAGACAAGGACGTCTTAATCATGTTTAACTGGCAACGACGCCAAAACCACTCGCGCTCCCCCCAGGCCGGCACGAAACTCGTGCGCGTCGGCTGCGTAAATTACCTGAACGCCCGCCCCCTCTGGCACGGTCTCGGCAAACACCCCGACCTCTTCTCACTCAAGTATGCAGTGCCCTCTAGAGTCTCCTCCTGGCTGCACAGCGGTGAAGTCGACCTCGCGCTCGTCTCGTCCATCGAATATGGACCCCGTTACCGCGTTGTGCCCGGAGCCGCCGTCACCTCGATTGGACCGGTCGCCTCCGTCGCTGCGTACTCCCGCAAGCCGCTGACAAGAGCCAGGTCCGTCGCACTCGACTCAAGTTCCCGAACCTCCGCCGCCCTCATGCGCATCCTCTGCGCCGAGTGGTTCGACATCGAGCCGGAGTTCGTGACCATGGATCCAAACTTGCCCGCCATGCTCCAGCGTTGCGACGCCGCCCTCTTCATTGGCGACCGCGCACTCTTCGTCGACCACGTCGGCATGGGCCTGCGCAAACATGACCTGTGCGAAGAATGGCGAGGCATGACCCGCCTCCCCTTCGTTTTCGCCTTCTGGACCGGCCGGCCCGACGCCCTGACCCCTGCCCACCTACAGGCCGTGCGCGATTCACGCCAAGCCGGCGTAACCGCACTCGACGACATCGCCTGCGCCCACTATCCCCACAACGAGACACTCGCCGCCACCGGCCGCGCCTATCTGCACAAAAACATCCAATACCGCTTCGACGTCGACTGTTTCGCCAGCCTGCAGAGATTCTATAGCTCCGCCACCAAGCTGGGTATCATCCGAGAAGCCAAGCCCGTGCTCTTCTACGACTCCTGATCACAGGTACAGACATGCGACAGGCCTTTCGCACAGTCTGAATGGCATGCATGGCCCCAAGCCCTTCACACGGCCAGTTGCTATAGTTTTTCATAGCCGCCTTCCAATCTTCAGGCCTTCACAGAATTCCTGAAGACCCCTTGATGCAGAGAATTCCCGTTCCGGAGGCGGCTGCCCCTTCCCTTCAACCGAATCCACTTAATCGAAGAAGACGCCAAGTCTGGTGTCGACGCCACCGCGCGCGCCGCGGGCTTCCAATGCAATCGCACACCCAAGTCTATTCCTGCGATGAATGGGAGTCCTTCGCCCGCTTACGCCGCAGCCCCTGGCTACCTCATTCACCGATGCAGGTCCGCAAATGTCTGTCTCAAGCCCCTTTTTTTTGCCGTTTTGACATGCTACAATCCCAACATATACTGTTTGCAAGCTTACTCCGGTGACCCACCAATAGGGTGGACGATGGCAACCCCGCTCAACGCACCACTCTCAGACCGTTCCGATGCACGTCGCCTTCGGCAGCGCGCGCAGCTCATTCGCTCTTTGGAGCGCTCCGCTATCCATCTCGTCCTCCTGATCGGTACCGTCACGATGTTGGTACCCCTATTCTGGATGATCTCAACCTCTCTCAAGCCGGAGTGGGAGGTCTTCCTCATCCCGCCCAAATGGATCCCCAGCGAGTTCCAATGGGTCCATTACCGCCAGGCCTTCTTCGACTACTTCAGCTTTCCCCGCTACGGCGCAAACACGATG
>VYDA01000398.1:1907-5134 GCA_009843665.1 Caldilineaceae bacterium SB0675_bin_29
GATCATCACCCTGGGCGTCCTCGCAGGCCGGCTCTTGAGTGCTTCGCTGGTTGCCTTCGGGTTCGCTCGCATCCGCTTTTTCGGCCGCGATGCCATCTTTATTCTCGTCCTGAGCACTATGATGGTGCCCGGCCAGGTGACCATCATCCCGCTCTACATCCTCTTCCGCGATCTTGAATGGCTGAATACGTATCTGCCCCTGATCGTGCCCGCCTGGTTCGGCGGCGGCGCATTCTTTATCTTCCTGCTGCGCCAGTTTATCCTGACCATCAACCCGGAACTTGACGATGCCGCCCGCATAGACGGCTGCGGTTGGCTCGGAATCTATCTGCGTATCGCTCTGCCCCTGATCAAACCGGCACTGGCCGCGGTGGCAATCTTTTCCTTCCTTGGGACTTGGAACGATTTCTTCGGTCCGCTCATCTTCCTGCGCAGCCGCGACATGCTGACGCTGGCTGTAGGCCTTCACTTCATGGCCACCGCGGCCTCTTCCTCGGTCCGCCCAAATATGCCCCACCTGATGGCCGGCTCGACGATGTTGCTGCTTCCTCCGCTGTTGGTATTCTTCTTCGCCCAGCGTTACTTTATACAGGGGGTCACCTTTTCAGGAATCAAAGGCTAGAGTCATTCTCTTCTGGCGCCATAGTCAACCGGCAAGAGTTCGCAGCATGAAGAGCATTCGCGATTCATTCTCAAGAAGGAGGAGTAAGTCATGTCGAACGAGAGATTTAGCCGCAGACAGTTCCTGCGCGGTGCTGCCGTGGTCGGAGCCGCGGTCCCGTTCCTGCAAGCTTGTGGAGGACCGTCGCCGGATTCGGGAAGCGCTGACGCCGGCGGAGACGAAGCTGCCCCCAGCATGGAGAAAACCTCCGTCCGCTATGCACAGGTGATCGGTCCGCTCGACAAACAGGTCGACATGTTTAACGAGCAGAGCGACACAGTTCACGTAGAATTTGAACTCGTCCCCTGGGGCGAACACGCCGATAAGCTGCTGATCGATGTCGCCGCCGGCACCGCCCCCGACCTTTGGTTCATCGGCGGCCCCTGGTGGATTCAGATCAAGCGCAAAAAGGTCGCCCTCCCAATCACCGAATTCCTCGCCAACGATCCCGATGTGGTGATGGACGACTTTGAGTTTCCCGCAGACAGCGACTGGGGCATGGTCGACGGCGAAATATATGGACTCCCCACGAACTCGGTTATCCTGCGCGGGCTTGCCTACAGCGAGGACCGATTCGAAGAGGCCGGCCTCGACCTGCCCAACGAAGATTGGACTCTGGCCGACGTCGCCGAGGTGGGCCCCAAACTGAACCGCGGCGACGAGTCCTTCGCAATCACCTCGCCGCTCCTGGCCGCTGACCTCTATCTCACCACCATCTGGCAAAATGGCGGCCAGATCATCAACGAAGACGAATCCAAGTGCCTGCTCGACCAGCCGGAAGCTGTCGAAGCCATAGATCAACTCGTGGCCTGGAGAGAGTTCAGCATGAAGCCTGGCGCAGATCAGGCCTTGGGAGAATTCCCCACCGCCGGCGGCAAGATCGCCATGTGGCCGATGGTCCTTGCCGACTGGGACACTTGGCTCAAACGTACCGCCAATGACACAACCAACCAGTGGATGACCTTCTGGCCCTCCACCTCCAATCCCCCCGCTGTCGATATCTATGCCGGCAGCGTACACATGGAGGCAATTTGGTCTAAATCCGAAAAGATCGACGCCGCCTGGGAATTCTTCATCTGGCGCGCGATCAACCAGGATTCACTCGACTACCAGATTACGCTCTTCCCCATCAACTATCGCATGGAGGCGACCGTCAAGAGCGCCATCACCAACGAACGTCAGGCGGATTTCCTCACGCTTCACCTGCCCATTACCGGGCTCTCCACCGGCGAATACTGGGGCCCCAGCACGACGGAGATCTTGAACGCATTCCGCTCCGAATACGAACTTGCAATCCTGGGCGAGAAGACGACCCAGGAAGCTATGAATGCAGCGACAAAGGCGATAGACGTGATTCTGGAAGACGTCTAATCGTCTTTCGCGTCTGGTCCAGGGGATCGGTGCCCATGTTATGGGACCACCAATCCCCCGGCACCAAACTCTCTCACTACGTAATGAGACTTCGCAATGGCAACGGCAGTCAGCCAGGCTTCGTCACCGCTACGCAGAACGCGCCTGTCGCGTACTGCGCTGTTTGAAAACGTAGCCGGCTATCTCTTCATCAGTCCCTGGATTATCGGATTCCTCGCCTTCGAATTCGGCCCGCTGATCGCGGCAGGCTACCTGGGACTGACCAGGTACGACATCCTCACACCGCCCAATTTCGTCGGCCTTGCCAACTACGACAAAATGTTCACCCGCGACCCCCTCTTCTGGAAAAGCCTGTGGGTAACCGCTGTCTATTCGCTCAGCACCGTCTTCCTCGGCGTAATCCTTGGCGTCGCCTTGGCCGTTCTGCTCAACCAAAAAGTGCGCGGCATGTCACTCTATCGCACAATCTACTACCTGCCGGCAGTGGTATCCGGTGTTGCCGTCGCATATATGTGGATATGGGTATTTACCCCTGAAGCCGGAATCGTCAACTACGCCCTGAGCTTAATCGGCATTACCGGGCCCAACTGGCTCTTCAGCACCACCTGGACTCTGCCCGCCTTCGTCGCAATGAGCTTGTGGGCCGTTGGCGGCGGCATGGTGCTCTACTTGGCAGGATTGCAAGGCGTGCCGACGCAACTCTACGAAGCCGCTTCGCTGGACGGTGCAGGCCGCTGGGCCTCCTTCTGGAACGTTACCCTTCCCATGATCTCCCCAGTCATCTTCTTCAACTTCATCATCGGTATCATTGGTTCGTTCCAGGTCTTTACCAACAGCTTCGTGATCACAAATGGAGGACCCGCCAACTCAACCCTCTTCTTTGTGCTCTACCTCTACCGTCACGCCTTCGAAAACTGAAAGATGGGATACGCTGCCGCCCTGGGCATGATCCTGTTCTTGGTTATTATGACGCTCACCGTCATCTCGTTCCGGCTGTCAAACCGTCTCGTATACTATGAGGGACGGGTCACATAAGCAACTGGTATCTGTAAAATATTGGGCACTGCGCTGTGTGGGTACCGGCTGCCCTGCACGCTGAGATCTTCAAGCCAATCGCAACAGGAAGGAAAGGAAATATGCTGACTGCCGAGCAAATTACACACTTTCATGCGCTGGGCTTTGTCAAAGTGGAAGG
>VYDA01000138.1 GCA_009843665.1 Caldilineaceae bacterium SB0675_bin_29
CCCCTCCTGTCCCTTAACTGCCTGCCCTCGTCGACGGCCTCAGTGTCCCCTTCTGATTTCGACCAGCAGTTCCGGCAGCTGTTGAGGGCATCCTGCGGTAAGCCGAAAGGGTCCGGCAGGGCCAGAAGAGCGCGGCGCGCACCTTCCTGGTGACCACAGTAGCCAAGGAGGCGCGTTTCCAGGCCCGCACTGGTTTGCCGCCGCAAGTAGACGGGAGCAGAAGGGATGTATTCGACACTGTCGGCAAGAGGGAGTGTACTACTGACCCTAAGTTCATCCCCTTCTTCATTGCCTGAATTGCCACCATCCTCAGGGCCGCCCTTACCGTAATTGCTGACGGCATCCAGCCAAGTTGAACTGAAGGCCTCGCCGCCGCCTTGTCTGCAAGTCAGTCCGGGCGGGCAGACATCCAGCAGAGTCACGCCATTACTTCCCTGAAACTCCCAGTCGGCATCTGCACTCGGGGCCCGTAGGACGTCAAGAAGTGCCGGCTCCGCGAGGACAGCGCGCATGAACTCGTTCCAAACGGGTGCGGCCGCGCCGGCACCGGTTGCATTGCGCATTGGGCGGCCATCCGTGTTACCTACCCACACTCCGACAAGAAGATGGCGTGTATATCCCATCGTCCAGGCATCGCGATTGTTGTCAGTTGTACCAGTCTTTGCCGCCGCGGGCCGGTTGAGCGTCAGTTGACTTCCGGCGCCAAACATCGGTACACGAGCCGGATCGTCGCTGAGGATGTCGGTAACCAGTGCAGCGGCGTCCTCAGAGATTACAGGAACACCTTCAGTCGGGCCTTCTTCAAGCAGCGTCTGGCCCTGACTATCTGTGATCGTGAGGACATACTGTGGCGGTTGGTAAACACCTTGATTGGCGATTGTATGGTAGGCAGTCGCCAGATCGAGTAGCGTCACCTCCCCTCCACCGAGGGTCAGACTCAGGCCATACCAGTCGGTGCCCCGGTGGAGGCTCCTGACGCCCATGCTGCGTGCAGTTGCCAACATACGCTCTACGCTCACGGCGTCCAGCAGCTTGACAGCTGGGACGTTGTAGCTATTTGCGAGCGCCGCCCGCGCAGTGACCGGCCCATGGAAATTGCGATCGTAGTTTACTGGCTCGTATTCTTCAATTGTACTGATTGTGTAGGTGATGGGGGTATCCCAGATGACCGTTGCCGGGCTTATGAGGTTGTCATTGAAGGCAGTAGCGTAGAGCAGCGGCTTGATTGCGCTACCCGGTTGCCGCGGGCTGACTGCGACGTTGACCTGGCCGTCGATCTCCTCATCCCGGTAATCGACACTGCCGACCATGGCCAGAATCTCTGCCGTCCCGGGCTTGAGAGCGATGAGGGCTCCATTGTTCATGTCGAAACGGGGTTGTAGAGCCGCGACTTGGCGAGCGACGACCTGCTGGGCCGTTGCCTGTAATGCCGTGTCGACAGTTGTGTAGATATGCAACCCTGCCCGCCGAACAAATCCCTCGCCCAGAGAACTGTCCAGTTCACGGACAACGTAGTCGACAAAATGCGGGGCATAGGGTGAGTGAATCTCTGGGGAACCGCCCAGTTCGATCTCTGTGGCAAAAACTGCATTTGCTTCGTCAAGCGACAGGAATCCGTGTCGGACCATCAGTGACAGGACCGTCCTTTGCCGCTCCTTGGCGGACTCGAAGTCATCAAACAGATCGAATCGGGCCGGTGACTGGGGGATGCCAGCTATCAGCGTAGCCTCGGCCAGGTTGAGATCGGCTGCCGGCTTGCCAAAATAGGTGCGGGCGGCCGCTTGCGGGCCGTAGGCAAGGTTCCCATAGTTGAGGAGATTCAGATACAGTTCGAGGAGCTCTTCTTTGGCGTAGGTCCGCGTCAGTTCACTCGCCAAGCCGGCCTCTGCGATTTTGCGATCGAAAGTCTGATCGTAACGTTCCTCGGACCCCAGAAACAGATTGCGCGCCAGCTGCATGGTAATTGTACTCGCTCCAGAGACGATCTGGCCCTGCTCGACATTTTGGAGCGCGGCACCGGCGATGCGAACTGGGTCCACACCTGGATTGGTGAAGAATGTTGCATCTTCAGTTGCAATGGTTGCGTTTATCAAGTGGGGAGAAATACGGTCCAACGAGACCCATTCACGACGGCCCTCTCCGATTAGCTCAGCAAGCAACTCCCCATTGCGGTCGTACACGAATGTAGTTTGAAAGACACGAGGAAGGGGACCGGGCTGGTAAATCTGGAGATAGGCTTCGGCAACATCGGAAAGGGAAATAGCCGGCCTTCGTCCTACAGTGCCGCGGCGCGAGCCGCAACCATACAGGACGAGCGTCAACAGTAGAAGGAACAAAAACAGTGTGCGCCGTTCGAGAGGAAATCCAGACATGCGTCTTCGCAGTCTCTATCAGTTCTTATGAGTTCCTAAACAGCGGCGTCTACGCCACTACCTGGAATCGAGAGGGCCAAATCGTGGAGTTTTCGCCATGTTCCAGTAAACGTTTAGGCGGAGCGTTTTGGTTCCGCGCAAACGGCGACGTGAGGCAGTTGTTCGTTGAATTCTTGCGCACGGCACTTTGGTTCGGTACTGCGTCTGTAAACCTGGATAGCCGGCGACTGGATGGATCGCTTACTCGAACGGGTTCTGGTAGATTTCCAGGTTTTCGGGGATATGCAGCAGATCGCCCGGGCGCAAGATATAGTACGGCCGGATTGCGTTTGGATTGGCAGCGCGGAGCAGGCTGATCGGGATGTCGTACTTTGCGGCAATGTTGACCCAGGAGTCACCTGACTGCACTCTGTGAATCATGCTTTCTTCATGAAGCCGAATTGGGATTACGCGGGGCAAGAGCAAGCGCTCCCCGTTGAGCGAACCCTTTACATGCAGATTGGCGTTGCGCAGGACGCTTTCGGGCAGACCGTGGGCGCGGGCCAGTCCCGCCCAGCTGTCACCGGATCGGGCTGTATAGTATAGATCAGAACACGAACCGAGCGATACGGGAATGCCCTTTTGCATGCTGTACGAAAGCAGCCTGAACTTTTCGATTTCCGTGAAGGGAATGTACATCAGGTCCTCCCTGTATTCGGGAGGCGGCGTATTCAAGCCGTCGTTTTCCTCATCAACTTGTATCTCCGGCATAGGCCGAAGCGGCCTGCCCACAGTAGAGTAGCCTGGGGGAAACGCAAGACCGACCCAGCTTGAGATCCGAAGCAGAGAACGGGTCTCCGGGAGGGTGTTTGTTCTGCCACCGTTGACAGCTCCTGCTGATTCGTCCACGATACAGTAGGACAGGTCCTCAAAATCGTTAGAGCGTGCGAAATGGGTCGGCAGAGATCTGCCGGTGACAACGGTTCCCGCAAGAAGGCCATTTCCTCTTGTTTTGCTCAGCCAGCTGGAGGTAAAATACTCGCCCCCAGTGCGGCAGCGCACGGCCGGGGGACAGTCAGGCAGTTGGACGACGGAACCCGGGATTTCGAATGCCCACAGGTTTGGGTCGTCAGGGGCTCCTATCAACTCTCTCATCCCCTTGTCAGCAATCACCGCCTCCATGAAGTTATGCCAGAGGGGCGCTGCGCCGGCTGCACCGCTATTGCCCCACATGGTGGTCCCGTCGCTGTTTCCGGTCCAAACGCCGGCCACCAGGTATTTTGTGAAGCCAACAGTCCAGTTGTCCTTGAAGTTTGTTGTCGTACCCGTCTTCGCGGCTGCAGGACGGCTTAGATTCAGTCTGCTGTTTGTACCAAAGGCCGGTTTCCTGGCATCGTTGTCGCTCAATATGTCGGTGATTTGGAAGGCGACGCCTTCAGTGATTATGCGCTTCTTCTCGACCGGGGGCGGGGACCGATAGCGGCCCAAATCATCGACCATGAACATTGCGAATTGCGGTTGAGAGTAAAGCCCCTGATTGGCAAAGGTGCGGAAGGCGTTCGTCAACTCAAGGAGGGACACTTCGCCAGCCCCGAGAGACAGACTCAGGCCGTAACTGTCCGGTTCGCGCGTAAGACTTGTGATTCCAAACTCTTCTGCTTTGGAGACCAGACGCTCATTGCCCAGAGAAGCCAGAAGCTTTACGGCCGGAACATTGTAGCTGTTGGCAAGGGCAGTACGCACAGTGACCGGTCCGTGGAATGTTCGATCGTAGTTCCGGGGACTGTAGAAGTGCCCCATGCCTACGGGATAGGCAGTTGGCGTATCCCAAATGACGGTGGCGGGTGATATGAGGTCCTGGGAAAGTGCCGCCGCGTAGAGAATTGGTTTGAAGGAACTTCCGGGTTGCCTTAAGCTGACGGACAGATTCACCTGCCCGGCGTCCTCCTCATTGAAGTCGACTCCGCCGACCATTGCCAGGACTTCTCCGGTCTGCGGCTGGATTGCCACGAGCGCGCCGTTTGTCATCCGATAGGCTTCACCGACCCTGTCGATCCAGGCTTTCAACTCCTGTTCAGCCAGCACTTGCATCGGCATATCCAGCGAGGTGATGATATGCATACCGGATCGGCGCATCTTCCACCGCCCGTTCTCGATGCCCAGCGCCTCGGCCATCCGCCTCTCCAGGGCTTTCTCGACATAGAGCAAGAAATGGGGTGCCAGATATTCCTTCTCCTCCGAGCTGCCGATCAGGAAGATTTCCTCTTCGAAAATGGCATCGGACTTTTCCTGTGACAGAAAGTCATGGCGCACCAACAGGTCCAGGACGACTCGCTGCCGCTGTTTGGCGGCAGTGAAGTTAGCAAACAGGTCAAATGATGCAGGTTGCTGGGGCACGCCAGCCAAGATCGTCGCTTCGGCCCAGTTCAGATCGATGGCGCTCTTGCCAAAATAGACCTGTGCGGCCGCTTCCGGCCCATAGGCCAGATGACCGTAGTTCACAAGGTTAAGATAGATTTCAAGCAGTTCTTCCTTATTGAACAGAATTGTCAGATCGTGGGCCAGCCCAATTTCATGGAGTTTCCGATCGATTGTCTGTTCAAATCGTTCTTCTGGCTCTAGAAAGAGATTACGCGCCAGCTGCATGGTAATCGTGCTGGCGCCGGAAGCGATCGACTGCGTCTGCACATTCTGAATTGCTGCGCCGACAATCCGACGGCTGTCCACGCCGCGGTTGGTGAAGAATGAAGCGTCCTCGGTAG
>VYDA01000029.1 GCA_009843665.1 Caldilineaceae bacterium SB0675_bin_29
GGGCTGCACACCGCCCAACGTTCCGATGGTCAGCCAGAGGCCCCAGAAGACGCTGATGTCCTGGACCTCGGTCTGTTTCTGGGACCACTCGTCACCCATGGCCTTCTTCTCTGCAGGTGTGTATTCGACACACCATCCGTTCTCGTTGAGGCCCTTGTTGGTTACGCCGAGCACGCCCTCGCAGATAATCTGGGCGGCGATATCGGGCGTAAAGAACCAGTCGATGACCTTCACACAGTCTTCGGGATGTTCGGCGGTGATGGGAATGACGAAGCACCAGGGCCAGCCTTCGCCGGTGTAGCCGCGGCCGCCCGGTCCTTCAGGGGCAGGGCCGGCGACGACGGTGGCTTCGGGGGCGACGGTCCTGATCTTTTCCTGGGCGAAGTCGATGGCTCCCCAGGCGGTATAGACGTTGCCGGCGATTCCGGCGCGGAAGGCGTTGTCTTTCTGGCCGAGGGGGATGCTGATCGAATCGGGATGGAAGCCGCCATCGGCCCAGACGGAGCTCATCCAGGAGAGCGCATCCTTCATGCCCGGCTGCACCCAGTCCAACTCGAGGCGGCCGTCGCGCTGGCGCCAGAAGCCGTTGAGGTGGTGGCCGACGGCGACGCCGAATGCGTGGAAGAAGTCGTCATCGAAGCGAACGGAGTTGTAAAGCAGGCGGCCATAGGTATCGTCCTGACCGTTGCCATCGGGGTCGCTGTTGGAGAAGGCGCGCAGCACCTCGCCGTATTCATCGATGGTTTCGGGGATACCCATGCCGAGCGACTCCAGCCAGTCGCCGCGATATTGGCAGGTCCAGATATTGAGGTCGTAGATATTGTGGGTGACGGCGACCTGCCTGCCATCGTAGACGGTGGAGGCCCAGGCGCCCTCGGGCGTGACAGCGAGGATATTCTGGCCGAACTGTTCCAGCAGCGGCCCGGTTTCGATGATGACCTCGTTCTCCATCATCAGCGGGATGTCGTTGAAGGCGTTGCAGAACTGAAGGTCGGCGAGGTCTCCGCTGGCGATCTGGACTGGAATTTTGTCCAGGTAGGCTGCGTAGCTGACACAGCGGTTCACGAATTCGATGTCTGGGAAGCTGGAGAGCAGCACATACATACGGTACGAAATATCCGAGGCCTCCATACTGCCGCCGCCGATGTGGGAGATAGAGATCTTCTTTTTCTCGCCGGCGGGCATTTCCGAGTCGGTCGTGTCGGACGGGGCGGCGGGCGCGGCGCAGGCGGCGAGATAGGCGCTGAAGGTGCCGACTCCCATCAACTTGAGGGCCTGGCGGCGGGTAAACTTTGAGTGTACGGACATGTTTGATTCCCTCCTGTGGAAACTGAGTTTTGATCACACCAGAGATGAAAATCGCTTCACGTCAACTGCATCGGACAGATCCTAGAATTACAGTTCAAAGACGCTTTCAGGGCAACCGGTACCCAGCGACATCTACCCTTTGATTGCGCCCAAAAGGATGCCTTTGATGAAGAAGCGTTGGAAGAACGGATAGGCGACCAACATTGGGATGGCAGCGATGATGACGCTAGAGGCCTTGAGGGCTTCCATACCGGCCAGCCGTTCGAAGTCGTCGGCGCTGGCGGTTTGGGTGGCGAGTTGCATGGACCAGATCATGTCGCGCAGGATCACCTGGAGCGGCTGCTTGTTGCCGTCGTTGATGAAGAAGATGGCCGGCAGGAAGAGATTCCAGTTGGCGACGACATAGAACAGGGTCAAGGTCAGGAGAACCGGGACGGACAGGGGCAGCATGATATGGATGAGGACTCTGAAATCGTTGGCGCCGTCGATGATTGCGGACTCTTCCAGTTCTCTGGGCAGGGCCTGAAAGTAGCTTTTCAGGACGATCATGTTGAAGGTGTTGATTGCGTAGGGCCAGATGAGAGAGCCCCAGCTGTCGATGAGGCCGACCTCGCGAACGGTGAGGTAGAATGGGATGAGGCTGGGCGGGAAGATCATCTGGAAGACGATCAGGGTCATGAAGATATTGCGGCCCGGCAAGTAGGTACGCGATAGGGGATAGGCGCAGAGAATGGTCATGAGCATCTGCACGAGGGTTGCGGAGGTGGTAATGAAGAAGGAGTTGCGGTAGGCGAGCCAGAATGTGCCGCCGATGACGAGGCGCTCGTAGGCGTCGAAGGAGAAACCGACCGGCCAGATGTAGACTTCGCCGCGGAGGATGGGAGCTTCGGCGCTGAAGGAGCGGGCGATGGTGTGAAGGAAGGGCGTTACGGCGATGAAGGCGAAGATGCCGAGGCCCAGGTAGATCAGGACTGACTCGAGGCGGAAGCGGAAATTGCGGGAAGCGACCATTTGACACCTGGACAGCAGTGGCTGGCGGTCAGCGTGCTCCCTGGAGCCACGGACCAGAAATTGCGAGGCGCCCGGAGTTTACTTTGTTCATTCGGCCCTTACCCGGCAGGTCGCCCGGCGCAGAAAAGGGGCTTTTGCCGTTTGGGGCTCGACGAGGGTCGGTTTAGGGGCGCCCGGTTGGGTTAGCGAGGAACGTTGATGCGTCCTGATTGCGCTTCTTCACGAGAGTAGCGCGGGAAAGAACAGCACAATATTTGGGGGCATCTTAGCACAGTGGGAGAGGGTTGCCAATGCATCGAAATATTGGGGCCAGCCATATCTTGAGATCGCGGCTGACAAGGTCACAGAAACGCTGCCTTGTTCGGCGACAAACGTCTTTTCGACAAGCTTGATCAGTACTTTCACCTATGTTTTGGCGACGGAGACTAAACTGGTCCACATATGGCCGGGGCCGATTGAGCAAAAGGTTGAAGAGTTGGCCTCTCACCTCTTAAGCCTCATCATATTCCACAGGCACAATACCAGCACGAGAGACATTATCAGGTACAGAATGCCATGCCATTGGTCGGCAGACTGGCCGAACCGTTTGAAAAGGTTGGCTAACAAGCCAGGGAGCAAGTAGTCGACGACGACTACGATGACAACAATTGCGATCAAAGAGGGGCTGAGAAACCGCAGCCAAGAGGGTGTTGCGAAGGGCCAAAGCGACCTTCTGGGGACAGACGGGTCCAAGGCTTTGGTATAGTTAACCCTCCAGCCCAGAACATTTCTAATGTGAGGATAGACCTCCTTGCAATGAGGGCACTCATATAGCCCGACCGCAACCTTTCGCCCGCAATTCCTGCAGTTAGAGAATCTGTCTGTTCCAATGAACATGAGTTGTAACGCCGTGTATCAGCCGTGTATCACACGTAGAAATAGCCGGGCCGTCCGTAACAATCTCCGCCTTATCTCCCTCTATCAGGCAATCGAGAGCACCGTAGACAGTGGCCCAACTCTTGCCACGGACCGCCACGGTATTGAAGATGCCGAGGCCGGCGACGACGCCGTGAGCGCGAACAATCGTATCTTCCATGTATTTCAGTATGCCATATAATTGCGAATCTTGGAAGAAAACATAGGTGTTGAACTAATCCCATAGCTACAATTCGTTTTGGGATTCAGGGTGCGAAAGGAGTCTTTCATGACCAGCACAACCATGGCCCAACCGAAGAATAAGTAAACACCAGGCCCCCACAACAAAGGCCGTCACAAACCATGACGGACTAAACCAAAACGTTTGACGGCACACCCAAACCGCACTATGCTGTCGCCAACAGACTCAAATTGCGCTAGACTATCGCCCAAGGAGGAACACCATGGAAATAATCATTGTGATTATCGTGGGCCTTGTTATTTACGCGTTCATTACCCCCGCGATAACGTACTTGCTGAGATCACTGCTTCGGTTGCCGCAAAGACGCCACACGCTCCGCACACCTCTCCCCGGTGACTACCTGTTTGGCGACCCGGACAAACCCAGGGAACGCAACCCGCGCAGGCATCGAGGGCTGCGCCTGTAAAACAGGGGCACTAGCATGGTGTAGAACTCAGCGCTTGGAGATTCGCCGTGCGGAATAGGGTTCTAAAGCGGAAGTGGATTGTGATGGTTGTTGCGGTTATCTTTCTGGCGTTCTACACCTTCTACGGTCTGCCGCCAACGTCGAGCAACCACGCGCCCGCCTACCTACGCATCGATGGAGAAGTAAGGGATAGCAATATTGTTACCTGGGTAGGTCTTGCGGATCACTACGAGGTAATTTCCTACCGGGCATTATTCGCCAGGAGTAGCTATCACTTTGTCGCGGAAGAGTTCTACCGTGTCTCGGAGCCGAGGTTTGAAGAGGTAAATATCATCGAGGGATTGACCTATCAGTATCGCGTGCGCGTAGTAGATAAGGACGGCGCACCTATCAGTCGTTGGTCGAGGTCCGTGAAGCGGACACTTGACATTCAGGACTACGGAGACAACGTGTTCACGAACCCCCCGACTGCTGTGCCGGAACCGTAGTTGGAGTGGGGGTGAAGGTTGGGCTTGGCGTTGGTGTTTGCGTAGGAGTGGGAGCAAATGTAGGGGTAGGGGTCGCCTCTGGTTCGCCCCACAGCGTAATCGTCGCCCCGATAAGTGCTATAGTGAAAAAAATCGCCCACAGCGAAATGAAGTTAAAGGCGCAGCCGCTATCTTTGGTTAGAAATTTCTGTCGTCGACGCAGCTTCATTTTTTTCCAACTGACCTGATGCAACGCATAAGGCAAGAAACGAAATAAACCCGCTGCAGCTCACTCAAAATCAGCCAAATCCAGGCCGTTGACTTCTCGCCCAAGCCGCGACACAACCCCAACCCCGCCAACCAAGATAGATCGAAACGAACCGAAAGAGACTGCCTCAAACCATGACCGACAAACAACCACAAGTCGCTCTCTAAAGCATGGGCCTAGTCTGCTTTGGGAAGTACTACCGCCAAATTTGCGAGCTGTCGCTGTAAACAGACGACATCACCCAACTCATGATCGATAATCGTGAACCTTGGACAACCAAACTGCATCGCGCCAATATAGGTCGCCATATTGTCCTGAAGGAACGAAAAAAGGACGCACTGATCCGCATCGTCGGATCATGAGCCTGAGCTTTTGGTCAAGTTTTCGGGGCCAAGCTCATCCCTCAAATAAAGCCCGTAGGCTAACTTAAGATATAAATTCGAAATATAGCGCCCTTTATAGTGCGCACTCAAGTATAGCATTCCCG
>VYDA01000253.1 GCA_009843665.1 Caldilineaceae bacterium SB0675_bin_29
GGCAAGGCATGTTGTTGGCCGGGGGCGTTGCGGGGGCGGAGCCCCCGCACAAGGGAGGGCCGAATAGGCCCGCCCGCCCAAACTGCAGTAGTCAGTAGTCAGCAGTTAGTAGTTAGTGGAACACCAGTGGTCAGTGGGGGAGAGGAGGGGACGGCCGCCTGTGCGGGATTCAGAGCCGGGCTGAGTTGGAGGGCCGGGTCCTGAGAAATTGCGTTCATTCCTGTGCAGGTCTGGATTTGGCTGATCAGGGGTCTTGTCATATACTTTCTGTTTGTGTGGGTGGCCTGCCGCAGGGTTGTTGCCCTGGTGAGGCAGGTAGCATTTGGCTGAGAATGCCAGCCCTATTTTCGTCCGAATTGCGGTGCCACATGCGCCCCGGTGGTGGGGCGCGCGCAGTAGAATGCCCGCAAGCCGCTATCCGAAGTTCCGGGGGAGCCGAGCAGATGGTCTCCGGGCGCGGTCAAAGGAGAGAGGAAGATGTACGCAGTGGTTCGAACCGGCGGAAAACAGTACAGGGTTTCCCCCGGCGATATTCTTGAGGTTGAGAAGCTGGCCGGCGACGTCGGCGACAGCATCGTACTGGAAGACGTGCTGATGGTGGCCGGCGAGGAAGGTATCGAGATCGGCCAGCCGAATGTGGCGGGCGCGTCGGTCACGGCGAGGATTACGGGGCAGCACCGGGGCGAGAAGATCCTGGTATTTCGCTATCGCCCGAAGAAACGTGTGCGAGTGCGCCGCGGGCACCGGCAGTATCTGACTCGCCTGCAGATCGACAAGATCAGCGGCGACGGCTTCGAGTATGGGGAAGAGGAGAAGGAAGAGGCTGCGCCTGAGGAGATTGTCGAGGCGGCCGTAGCCGAGGCTGCTGTCGCGGCGGTGGCTGAGACCAGTTCGATTGCTGAGGCGGAAGAGACCGTTGAGACGGTCGTAGAGGAAGAGGCCGACATCGTCGACAGAGCTGTTGACGCGGTCGAGGCTGTGGGTGATGCGGCCAGCGAGGCAGTTGATGCGGTCGGCGAGGTTGCCAGCGACGCGGTCGAGGCGGTCAGCGACAAGGCCGGCGACGCGGTGGAAGCTGTCGGTGATCTGGCTGAAGACGCGGTGGAGGCTGTCGGTGACCTGGCTGAAGACGCAGTAGACGCCGTAACGAAGAATCTCAAGGGGCTGGTTGGCAGAGGCAAGAAAGCCGACGACGCCGAAGATAACGAGAAGAAAGAGGAGTAAGCAAAATGGCTCACAAAAAAGGCGGCGGTTCCAGCCGCAACAACCGGGATTCGAACGGTCAGCGGCTGGGCGTCAAGAAATATGGCGGCGAGTTTGTGAAGTGCGGCAGCATTATCATTCGCCAGCGCGGCACGCCGATCTTCCCCGGCACGAATGTCGGCCAGGGCAAGGATGATACACTCTTCGCCATGCAGGATGGTTACGTGACCTTTGAATGGGCCAAGAAGAACCGCAAGAAGGTCAGCGTCTACACGGCAGAAGAGAAGCAGGCGCTGGGGAAGGTGTAGAGATATGAAGCCAGAGATACATCCTGAATACTACTCCGCGGCGCAAGTCAACTGCTCCTGCGGGAACAGCTGGGTGACGGGGAGCACGACGGCAGTAATCAACGTCAACATCTGCAGCCAGTGTCATCCTTTTTACACCGGTGAACAGCGAATCGTAGATTCGGTCGGCCGGGTGGAGCGGTTTGTGAGGCGGCTGGAATCGAGGCAGAGCGCGGCGGCACGCCAGCAGATCGAAGCGGAAGTGCGGCGGGAGGCCGAAGCGGCGGCACGGCGGGCGCGAGCGCGCGGGGACGACCCCGAGGAGGCCGCGGCCGAAGTGATGTCCAGGTTGGAGACGGAAGTCGTAGCGGAGGTGGGGGCGGAAGCGTAGCCCTTGACGCAAGCAGAACATAGAATGAACTCTCAGTCCGGCGGTGGATGGATCGAGCTGATTTGCGGTTCGATGTTCAGCGGCAAGACGGAAGAGTTGCTGCGCCGTGTGCGCCGGTGCGAAATCGCCCGCCGCCGTATCCAGCTTTTCAAACCCCAGATCGACAATCGATACGGCCGCGAGATGCTGGCTTCGCACAATGGCATGTCGCGCGGCGATGTCGTCGTACTGGAAGACACTGCCTCTCTGCTGAACCGGGTGAAGCGGCAGACGCAGGTAGTGGCAATCGACGAGGTGCAGTTTTTCAATCCGGCGATCGCGGGCATCTGCCAGGAGCTGGCCGACCAGGGGAAACAGGTGATTGCTGCGGGCCTGGACCAGGACTTCCGTGGCGAGCCGTTCGGGCCTATGCCGATGCTAATGGCGCTGGCTGAACAGGTGGACAAGCTGCACGCCATTTGCGTGCGTTGCGGGGCACCGGCCACGCGTACGCAACGGCTGATCGACGGCAAGCCGGCCCGCTATGATGAACCGGTCATCCTTGTGGGCGGCAGTGAGAGCTATGAGGCCCGCTGTCGCGGTTGCCACCAGGTGCCGGCCAGGCCGAGTACGAAGGCGCTGTTAGAAGAGCTGGGATT
Source organism: Caldilineaceae bacterium SB0675_bin_29 (assembly GCA_009843665.1). Taxonomy (GTDB): domain Bacteria; phylum Chloroflexota; class Anaerolineae; order Caldilineales; family Caldilineaceae; genus Bin5. Next base: position 2,520 of record VYDA01000253.1, read on the forward strand.
TGTTTGAACGGCAGTTTTTAGTTGTCAGTTTTTAGTTTTTAGTGGACGTGCCCCGCGGTCGGGCTGTAGGTGACGTTCCATGGGGAATATGCGCCTCGCAGTCTGAATGTCCTGTTAGTAGACCTCCCTCTTTGCCCGTTTGGGTACAGATTTCTCCAATTTTATCAGTCCAGGATCAAGACGAGAGTTCGTTCTCTTTGTCTAGCGTGCACCGTTGAGGGCGTCGGGGTCCATGGCCCAGGACGGTGAACGTTTGATGACTCCTCTTCTTAGCCGCGCAGACTCAATTCACGGTGATGCGACGGCTCCACTCTCTCAGGTGAAATGCAAATACTCTCACCCCCGGCGCGGCGTAGGGTGAAGGTTACTCCCGAGCCGGGTTGCGAAACGCGGGCAAGATTCTATAATAGCGGGGCGGGACAGACGGCATTCAACAGGTAGGACACTATGAACCTTTTGACTCTTTTTGCGATTGGTCGCGAACGCCAGCCGGACAAGGTTGCGATCGAATTCAAGGATACGCGCGGGCCGCTGGCGTCGCTGGAACTGACTTTTTCGGAACTGCAGCGGGAGGTGGGGAGATGGGCGGCTGCTTTTGCGCGGATGGGTGTGCAAAAGGGAGACCGGGTGGGGCTCTATCTGTGCAACCGGCCGGAGTTCGTGATCGCGTACCTGGCGACGCTGGAGGTTGGCGCGATCATGGTGCCGATCAATCTGCGCTACCGCAGGCGGGAACTCAGCCACATTCTGAACGATGCAGAGCCGGCGCTGCTGGTGATCGAGGACGAACACTTGCCGGTGCTGGATGAGATGGTGGGGATTGAAGTCGGACCTGGGTTGACGGTGCTGTCGGTGGACAGGGCGGCGAGCTGGCTGGAAGAGGCCGACGGCTCGGCGTGGACGAGTGCGTCGCGGCCGCTGACGCGCGGGGAGGAGACCGCGCTGATCATGTATACGAGCGGCACGACGGGCGCGAGCAAGGGGGCCGTGCTGACGCATAACCATGTGCTGGCGACGGTGACGGGTCTGCTGAGCGCGTGGGCGTGGCAGGCGAACGACGTGCTGCTGCTGCCGCTGCCGCTGTTTCATACGCACGGGCTGGTGGTAGGGCTGCACTGCGCGCTGGCGATGGGGGCGACGGTGCGGCTGCGCACGGGATTCGACGCGACGGAGACGGTAAAGACGCTTTCGAGCGGCGGGGCAACGCTGTTTTTCGCGGTGCCGACGATCTATACGCGGCTGGTGGATATGCTGGCGCAGGCGGCAGTTGCGCCCGACTTTTCGTCGGTGAGGCTGTTCTGTTCAGGGAGTGCGCCGCTGCCGGCGGAGATTCATAATGAGTTTGAGCGGCTGACCGGCAAACGGATCCTGGAGCGCTACGGGATGACGGAGACGGGGATGAATTTCAGCAATCCGTATGCGGGTCCGCGGGTGGCGGGGACGGTGGGCACGCCGCTGCCGGGCGTGTTCGCACGAATAGTAGACCAAGCGGGGAAGGACCTGCCGGCGGGCGAGGAGGGGGAGCTGCTGCTGCGGGGGAGCAATGTGTTCGACGAGTACTGGCGGGCGCCGCAGAAGACGGCGGAGAGCTTTGAGCATGACGAGCTGGGGAATCGCTGGTTTCTGACGGGAGACCTGGCGCGCATGGACCCGCTGACGGGCTATGTGACGCTGCTGGGACGACGGCATGAACTGATCATTTCGGGCGGGCTGAATATCTATCCGCGCGAGGTGGAGGAGATGCTGACGACGTTCCCGGGTATCGAGGAGGCGGCGGTGGTGGGGGAGCCTGACGCGGAGTGGGGCGAGGCGCCGGTGGCGTACCTGGTGTGCAGTTGCGAGATCGATGAGGTGGATTTGGAGCGGTACTGCCGGGGTCAGCTGGCTTCGTATAAGTTGCCGCGGCGGTTGCGGTTTGTGCCGGCGTTGCCGCGGAATGCGATGGGGAAGGTGCAGAAGCATATGTTGCCGCGGGGGTGAATCAGGATTTGCGGGATTTTGATGGATTTTCGGGATGAGGTTCGCGCGGGTTGGTGGTTTGGATGGGATGGGGGTGGCTGGCATTTCTCGTTGTCTGAATCAGGATTTGCAGGATTTTGATGGATTTTCGGGATGGGGGTTCGCGCGGGACGAGATAGTTGAAAGGGTGGAAGGACTGACGGGATGATCAAGGATGAGTTGACTTAGTAGGATTATTGGATGTGCGATGAAGGTGCATAACACGATTGGTTGTGGGTTTCAGGAGGTGATTTACCAGAGATGTCTCGCTATTGAGATGAATCGGGCCGGATTGACTTTCGGTCGGGAGGTTGATGTAGGGATATTTTATGATGGTTTTTCGGTGGGATCGAGACGGGCGGATTTTATCGTGGGTGATCGAGTGGTGGTTGAGTTGAAGGCTTTGACTGCGCTGGAGAATGTTCATATTGCGCAGGCCCGGAATTACGTGGTGGCGTATGGTTATGAGGTTGGGCTTTTGATCAACTTCGGAGCGGAGAGTTTGGAGTATAAGAGGATATTCAACAGAAATAGGAGTTCACAAAACTCGAAACACGACTATTCCTCATCGCCTTAACATGAATC
>VYDA01000506.1 GCA_009843665.1 Caldilineaceae bacterium SB0675_bin_29
CTCCCTTGTGCAGGGGCTCCGCCCCCGCAACGCCCCCGGCCAACAACATGCCTCGTCGACCTGGTGTCGATATTCGTAACAGGTGCCCAATCGAAGGGGTTTCGCCCAACCACGTCCCGCCAGTCCCATCAACTCTCTGTAGGTGCCGGCCTTGTGCCTGCCCTCGCGCCCCCTTCATTTAACCGACCCCACGATAAGGCCAGGCCCGGCGCCTGCCCCGCCCCTCTCCAGAAGTCGGTGAACAATTTCAACCACCGCTGTCATCAATACCACCGTAAACATCTACATTGCCGTCTCACAGTCAGAAGAGACGGCATCCCTATTCCGTGCCGTAATCGCCGTCGGGGTGGTCGGAAGTTCCCAGTTTCCAATAACCTCTGGTTACCATTCGTTCCGGAAGCAGGCCTATGTCTTCGATAAGGTAGCGGCGAATGCGGCGCATGGCACCCGCCTCCAGCGCCATCCATACGTATCCGCGGCTCGCGGGAATCTCGGCCGGCCTCACGGCCTCCTCCAGGGGCAATCCGGCAGCGAGGCCCTGCGGCTCCCGGTACAGCCACCTCGGCAGGTCATCGGGTATTTCGGGCAGAGGGCGACGTTCCTGCTCGTCCGTCACCTCGAACAGCGCGGTGATTTGCCGGTCGGGCAGTGCCTGCAGCACCTGGACGGCGGCCGGGATGCCGGTGTCGTCGGCCATCACAAGGTACCAGTCGCCGTCCTGCGGCGGCACCCAGCCGCCCCGCGGTCCGGCTACAATGATTCGGTGCCCCGGCCTGGCAGAGCGAAGCCAATTGGAGGCCGGGCTGTCTCCATGATGGAGCATTTCCACTTCGAGCTCCAAGGTTTCAGCGTTGTAGCGCAGCGGAGTGTAGGTGCGGAGGAACGGTGGCGTTACGCCTTCGGCAAACACCGGGCGACGGCCGTCGTGGCGCAGGGGTTGTGGGGTGTCCGTTACGCCTGGGGGAGGAAGTATCAACTTGATGTGGGAACCTGCGGCGGCTGGTTCAAATCCGGACAGCTCCGGACCATGCAGCAACAGGTTGGCTACCCGGGGAGTCAGCCATTGCAGGTGGCGGATTGAGACAGGATAACGTGGGGGCAGGCGGTGAGGCCTGTTGTGTACCGGCGAACTCATTAGAATCTCCCATATTTTTTTATTGTCAACTCCGTCATATTCTGTCCTACATTGCCATACGTCTAAATTGCGTCCATACCTTGCAAGCGGGCGCGGATTGGCCCTGTACAGGCCGGGCGAACTGCTTCAATACACACCTTAGCTCGTGGTCCGGCTTTTGGGGCCAGGCTCACTTTTCAGACGGCTGTTCTCAGACTCCAGACGCTTCAGGCGCCTGGCCCGATCGATCCTGAGCCCCCCGTACTCGCTGCGCCACCGGTAGAAGGTCTGCTCGGTCACGCCTGTGCGGCGGACGGCCTCAGCCACTGTGCTCCCCTCAGCTAGTCCTGGCCATGAAGGCGCCGCGAGCCAATGGCGAAATAAGCCGCTACGGGTCTGTCCGCATAGGAATGGACCGGAACCTCCAGGTCAAAAATCTCGGCCATCGAAAGCCCCGTGATGATCTCTCTCGGGGTGCCGTCGGCAACGATTGCTCCGTCCTTCATGGCCACAACGCGATCGGCGTGATAGCTGGCGAAATTGATGTCGTGCAGCACGATTACAATGGTCTTGTTGAGTTCCGTCGCCAGCCGGCGGATCAAGCCCATGGTTTGCGACGCGTGGCGCATGTCCAGGTTGTTGAGCGGCTCATCAAGCAGCACGTAGTCCGTATCCTGGCATAGCACCATGGCGATGAACGCCCGCTGCCTCTGACCTCCGGAAAGCCGGTCGATAGGTCTTCCAGAAAACTCCGCCAGTTCCAGGAAGTCGATCGCCTCCTCGACGTGCCTTCCGTCTTCGGCGGTCAGGCGCCCCCGGGAGTGGGGGAACCGACCGAATTCCACCAGCTCCTTCACCGTGAGCCGGACGGCCACCTGGTTTTCCTGGCGCAGAATCGACAGCTTCTTCGCCAGGACATCTCCAGCGGTGCGCGACACGTCCAGTCCGTCCACCCGGATTTCGCCCTCGTCCATCGGCAGCAGCCTGCCAATCATTGACAGCAGCGAGGACTTGCCCGCCCCGTTGGGGCCGACGAGGGCGGTTACGCCGCCGCCCGGAACTGTGAGCGACACGCTGTTCACCACCGTGTTCGGTCCATATCGCTTGGTGACGCCGGACAGCTCGATCAACGCCCTGCCTCCCGCAGCAGCAGCAGAATGAAGTAGATTCCGCCAATGAAACTGATTATCACGCTCAACCTGACCACTGACGCAAAAACCTCCTGCAGGAGAAACTGCCCGCCTATCAGTGCGATCGCCGCGATCATCCCCGCCGCCGCCGGTGTGTACCGGTGGCGAAAGGTGCCGGTGAGTTGGTAGGCCATGTTGGACACCAGCAGACCCAGAAACGCCACCGGTCCCACAAGCGCGGTCGACACCGAAACGAGCACCGCGATCGCGACCAGGCACTGACGGACCACTGCCCGGTGATTTACACCCAGGTTGATGGCGTGTTCCCGGCCTATCGCCACGGCGTCCAGCTGTCCCAGCAACGGGCGGGTGGCGACGATTATCACGACGACGGCCGCCGCCGATACCAGCAGCAGGTCCCTGTTCACCGTACTGAAGTTTGCGAACAGCAGATCCTGCAGGGTCAAGAACTCATTGGGGTCCAGCACCCGCATTATCAGCGCGGTCAGGCTGGAGAATACCGTTCCGGTGATGATGCCCGCCAGGACCAGGAGGAACAGGTCACGGTTCTCACCTCCGAAGAGCAGCCGGTATAGGATGGCCGCGAAAGCCAGCATGATTACCACTTCAATGCCGAACCGCAGCCGTACGTCTATCGCCAGGAACGCCAGCGTGCCGAACAGGAAAGCGGCGCCGGTCTGAATCAGCACAAAGAGGGCGTCAAACCCCATCAGGCTGGGGGTCAGTATCCGGTTGTTGGTGATGGTGTGGAGCAACACGGCGGCGTAGGCGACGGCAAATCCCACCAGCAGCATACCGCCGACCTTTCGTCCGCGCAGCTCGAGAGCAAAATCCAGCGAACCCTTGAGATCGTAGGTCATAAACAGCGCGGTGACCATCGCCAGCAATATGCCAAGCAGTATAAGAACCAGGACCGGACGACCGCTGTCCAGGATCCCGCGGCCGTTCACGGCCAGCGCCGCGCGCCACCGGTTAACCCGCATTGAAACGGCTCCGCAGGACGAGGGCAAGGAATATGGCGCCGCCCACGACCCCGCCCCCGGTCCCGACCGGAATCTCGTAGGGAAAGCGAATGGTGCGGCTCACGATGTCGCATACCAGCACGAAGAATGCTCCGCTGACGGCGGTTAGCGGCAGCACGCGCCGCAGGTTGTCGCCCATGGTCATCGTCACCAGGTTGGGCACGACCAGGCCCAGGAAGGGTATGCCCCCGACTACGACGACGACCACCGCGGAAACGGAGGCCGCCAGCGCCATCCCGCCGTAGAGCACCCTGTGGTAGTTCACCCCCAGGTTGACCGCAACGTCGCGGCCCATCCCCGCCAGTGTGAAGCGGTTGGCGAAAAGGTAGGCCACCACCGTCATCGTCCCAACCAGGTACAGCAACTCGTACCGCCCGCGCAGGATGCCGGAGAAGTCGCCATTGGTCCAGGCGCTGAGCGACTGCAGCAGGTCGTAGCGGAGGGCAAGAAAGGTGGCGGCGGCCTGAATTACGCCGCCCAGCATGATCCCAATCAGGGGAATCACGATGATGTCGGCGGCGTAACGCAGCCGCTGCAGCAGGGCCATGAACAACGCCGTTCCGGCCAGGGCGAAGATCACGGCGACCGTCATCTTGAAGAGCACGGAAGCGCCGGCAAACCAGATGGTTGCGACGACCAGTCCCAGGCTGGCTGCGTCGACGGTGCCGGCGGTGGTGGGCGCGACGAAGCGGTTGCGCACCAGGCTCTGCATGATCAGCCCCACCACGCCCATGGCGGAGCCGGAGAGCAGGATCGCCGCCAGCCGGGGCACCCTGCTCTCCACGAACAGCAACATCCTGGACGATTCGGCCCGAAGGAGATCGGAGATGCCGATGTCGCTGACCCCGATGAAAAGAGACCAGGCCGAAACCACCGTGAGAGAGGCCAAGGCCAGGCCCAAAAGCGCGGTGTCGCGATAGCGCCCTGTGGCCGGCCGCGAACCCCCGTGCGTCGACATCGCCACGCGCTACTGCAGACCCGCCTTAACGTCTTCGACAACCTGGAAAAAGGCGGGAAGGGCGGTCCATGCGATGTACCAGTCGAACGCCGTCACATAGATTACCCGTCCGTTCTGCCACGCTGGCGTCTGCGCCACCAGCTCGTTGTCCAGGATCTCCGCCGCCGCTTTGCCTTCCTCGCCGATCGCCGAGGCGCGGTCGATGACGAACAGAACATCCGGCTGCATCTCCAGGATGTATTCTAAGGAGACGGCGTCGCCGTGGGTCGCCTCGCGTTCCTTTTTCTCGTCGGAGGCAGCGTACCCGAACGTGTCGTGGACGAAACCGAAGCGGGAGCCGGGGCCGTAAGCCGTAACCTCCGCGCCCGTGGTCATCAGGATCAGCGCCCTGCCCGCGCCGGCCGTCTGGGCACTCACCTCCTGGACCTTCGCGTCCAGCTCGGCCAGGCGTTCCTCAACCCGTTCTTCCACGCCGAATATCTTGCCCATATTACGGTGCTGTTCCTGGAATTTGTTGTAAAAGTCCTCCCAGACGGTCAGGTCGGCGGTGGGTGCAATTTCCTTCATATCCGCGTAGATTCTCGAAGAACGGCCGGCCACGATGATCAGGTCAGGCTCGAGGGCGTTGATCGCCTCGTAGTCCGGCTCCCAGACGCTGCCCAGCTCCGCAAAGTCGGGGTTGTTCAGGGCCTCGGCATACTTGTCCGGAATCGGCACGCCCAGCCCCAGCAGACCGGCAATCCCCTCCGCGCCCAGGTCGTGCAGCGAGAGCAACGCCGCAATGTCGGCAACAACCACTGTCTCGGGGCTGACCGGCACCACGTCGGTTCCCGAGTAGTGCGTGATCTCCACCTCGG
>VYDA01000483.1 GCA_009843665.1 Caldilineaceae bacterium SB0675_bin_29
GTCCTTGGGTGCTGATACCATACTCAAGCGCCCTGGCATCGCATCCACCTTCGACTGCTTCGGTCACTTCAAAGATGATTTCAGATATGTTCATATAGAGTCCTCCTGTTTCGTATCTCGACTTCCATCAGGATCAGCAGAAAGAAACCAGATGACTTCCCCTGCCATGCCTCGCCCGCGGTCACCCTATTCATGCACTTTAAAAACTCGGCTTCGCCACGAAGTAGAACACCAATTCAGCAAGAATTCCGCACGTCCAGTTTCCAATGAACTAGTCGGCACAGTATAACATGTGTTCTGAACTGGATTGCAATCAACAGAATCTGAAAGTGTGCATCCCAGAATAGGGGCGGGAACAGTCTGGCGGGGAATCGGCGCCAGCGGTGGCTGGAGTTGTATACCCCCTTTGGGCGAGACGCAGTGCAGGCGCCAGGCCCGGCCGTACGGTGGAGCCGGTCAGTTGGGGAGGGTGCGAGGGCAGGCACTAGGCCGGCACCTACTGGGATCTGATGGGACTGGCGGGAGGTGGTCGGGCTGGACACCTTCGATTAGGCACCTGTTACGAATAGAGACACCAGGTCGGCGAGGCATGTTGTAGGAGAGGGGGCGTTGCGGGGGCGGAGCCCCCGCACAAGGGAGGGCCGAATAGGCCCGACCGCCCAAATGCGAACAGTGAGTGAAGAGGAGAGAGTTGCCGGTACCTGTGGCGCAGAACGGAACGCGGACAGGTCCTGGTCAGAGCTCTGCCAGAGGATTGCAAGTGTTCACCCCCATTCTAAAATGCACCCATCTGATCCTTTCCCAATGTCAGTCCAATTTCCGGCGCCACACCAGAGCGGCCACCACACTATTTAAACCTTCTGCCGAGACTACATGGCGCCCTTATGTTAAAATATCTGAAACAACCCCACATCCAGCCGCGGTAAGGACTCTAGAGCGGGCAAGAGAACGACAGAGATGAACAGCACTGAGGAAATGACCTACATTGCGGCGATCACAGATGCGCTGGATGTGGAGATGGCGCGCGACCCGGAAGTGATCATTTTCGGCGAGGATGTGGCCGGCCCTTTCGGCGGCGCCTTCAAAGTTACGAAACCGCTGACGGAGAAGTATCCGCCCGAGCGAATTTTCAACACGCCCATGTGCGAGAACGCATTCATCAGCATGGGTACTGGTATGGCGCTGATGGGGATGCGGCCGGTGATTGAGATGCAGTTCGCAGATTTCATTTCCAGCGGATTCGACAGTATCGTTCAGTTTGCCGCCACCAACCATTACCGTTGGGGCGCGCCTGTACCGTGGGTTATCAGGGCGCCGAGTGACGGCGGGCTGCGATCCGGCCCCTTCCACAGTCAGAACCCGGAGGCGTGGTTTACACACTCACCCGGCTTAAAGGTCGTGGCGCCGGCGACGCCGGCAGATGCCAAGGGTCTGCTGGTGGCAGCGATACGCGACAATAACCCGGTCATTTACATGGAGAGCAAGATCCTTTACAGATCGGAGCGCGGGCCGGTGCCGGAAGGGGACTACACGGTTCTGATCGGAGAGGCCCATTTGGCGAGAGAAGGCTTGGATCTGTCGATCATCACTTATGGTGCTCAAGTGCGGGAGGCCCTAGAAGCGGCCTCACAGCTGGCAGAGGAGGGCATAGAGGCCGAAGTCCTCGATTTGCGCACGCTCAAACCACTAGACACCGAGGCAATCCTCGATAGCGCGCGCAAGACCGGCAAAGTACTAATCGTTCACAGCGCCACGGGCAACTCGGGCGTCGGTGCGGAAGTGGCCGCGCTTATTGCCCAAGAGGCCTTCGAGTGGTTGGACGCGCCGATCCAGCGCTTGACGGGCTTGGACGTACCGGTTCCTTTCAGCCCAACGTTGGAGGATGCGTACCGCCCAAGTGCGCAGAAGATTTACGCGCGCTCACAGGAGCTGGCGGCGTTCTAAACATGGCCTATGATAGTTTGAAATTGGCAACCCTATGTTATGTGCAGCGTCCCGGACAGACGCTAATGCTGCATAGGGTAAAGCGGGCCAACGACTACCACGAGGGCAAATGGAACGGTCTCGGCGGCAAGTTTGAGCCGGGAGAAACGCCTGAGGAGTGCGTAGTTCGAGAAGTTCTCGAGGAAAGCGGGCTCGTTTGCCTAGACCCAGCACTGCGCGGTCAGATTACCTTCCCCAACTTTGACGGTGAGGCCGACTGGTATGTCTGGCTATTCCTCGCCCAAGATTGGACCGGGCAGCTACGCGACTCTCTTGAGGGAAGGCTTGCCTGGATAGACAACGACCGGCTGCTGGATTTGAACCTTTGGCCCGGTGACAGGATGTTTATCCCGTGGCTATTCGAGGACCGATTCTTTTCGGCGAAGTTTATGTATGAAGGCGGCGAGTTTCAGGGTTATGAGGCCACCTTCTATAGGCAGGACGGACGAATCGAGCGAGAGAGTTACGTTCATCGAGCCGAAGCGGCGGAGACCGAATTCGTCCCGGTTTACGAGCCGGTGGACGATACTTTCTGCTGGCTGTGCGGTGGCGGGGTAACTAAACGCCACTGTAAGATCATCTGCACTCAGTGCGGGTTTACCCGCGACTGCAGCGACCCCTAAAGATCAGTTGCCAGCTCTCGATGCTCCCCAGTTTGCGGCAAAGAGTGACGGCGCCAGCCTGGCATCGAGACAGTTTCCGGAAATCCTCTTACTGCTCAGCTAAAGCTTTCTCCCCGGCGGCGAGAACCTCCAAAATGCGGTCAGTGTCATAGACGCAGCCGCCCCAGGTGCCACCGCTCACAGCCTGCAATGCCGCCCACAAGCGTGTATCGCCGGGGAGCCGTGGATCAGCGGCCAGTCCCGGATGCAGAGAACGGCTTGCCAAGAGCTCTGAACCGGCATTGCTCTGGGCCGCCGCATCCGACCCATTTCCACCAACGCCACTACCATTGCTGCTTATCGGGGCCAGGATGTTGAGGCTGCCCTGCAGGTTGACCGTGTCCACTTCGATCCGAATCGTATCCCCTTCCCTCACGCGGCCGACCGCACCACCCGCCAGGGCCTCGGGACCGATGTGGCCGATGCAGGCCCCCGTGCTGACGCCGGAGAAACGGGCGTCTGTGATGAGAGCTACCTCCTTTCCAAAGGGAAGATAGCGCAGAGCCGACGTCAACTGATAGGTCTCCTCCATGCCGCTTCCCATCGGGCCGCAACCGATCAGAACAATAATGTCTCCAGCCTGGACCGACTTCTCGTGGTTGCCTTTGATGGCGGCAATCGCCTCGCGTTCGCTGGTAAAGACCCTCGCCGGGCCCGTCTTGCGGTAGACGCCGTCCGGGTCAACCACCGAAGGATCAATTGCCGTGCTCTTGATGACCGATCCCTCGGGAGCGAGGTTGCCGGTGGGGAAGGTAACGGTACTGGTCAGCCCGCGCGCTGACGCGGTCTTCGGGTCCATGATGACGTCGTCGGGATCGACGCCGTCGGCGGAGAAGAGGCGCTCGCGCAGGCGCTTGCGTCGCTCGCTGCTCTGCCATTCGTCGAGCAGTTCACCGAGGGGACGTCCATGGACTGTGAGTGCGTCCAGATGCAGGAGGTCCAGGTCGCGAAGGTGGAGCATCACCTCGGGCACACCGCCGGCGAGAAAGGCCTGGACCGTGGGATGGCCCTTGGGCCCGTTGGGCAGGACGTCGACGAGGCGCGGCACCACGGCGTTGATGCGTTGCCAGTCGGCGACGCCAGGACGGGGCAGTCCAGCGGCGTGGGCGACGGCGGGGATGTGGAGCAGCAGGTTGGTCGATCCCCCGAAGGCGGCGTGTACGACCATGGCGTTGTGGAGTGCTTTCTGCGTGAGAATGTCGGCGCAGGCGACTTCATTTTCGTGTAGTGAAACTAAGGCCCGCGCTGAACGATCGGCTGCATCCCTCCAAATTGGTTGACCGGACGGCGCCAAAGCGGCATGCATCAGAGTGAGACCCAGGGCCTCTGCTACAACCTGAGAAGTGGCGGCCGTACCGAGGAACTGGCAGCCCCCTCCGGGTGAGGCGCAGGCGCGGCAACCCAGTTCGGCGGCCTCTTCCATCGTGATTTCACCGTGGGAGAAGCGGGCGCCGATAGTCTGGACTTTGCCGGCGTCTTCGCCGTCGCTGGGGGGCAGGGTTACGCCGCCGGGCACGAGCACGACGGGCAGTTCCCGCTGAGCCGCCAGAGCGATCATCATGGCAGGCAGACCCTTGTCGCAAGTCGCCACGCCCATCACTCCCTTTCGCGTAGGCAGCGAACGGATGAGGCGGCGCAGGACGATTGCGGCGTCGTTGCGGTAAGGAAGGGAGTCCATCATACCGGTCGTGCCCTGAGAGCGGCCGTCGCAGGGGTCTGTAACGAATCCGGCGAATGGCACCATGCCAAGATCCTTGAGCCGCGCGGCCGCAGCCTCCATCAGCAGTCCAACTTCCCAGTGGCCGGTATGGTAACCGAGGGCGACCGGCGTGCCGTCCGGGGCACGGATCCCGCCCTGTGTACTGAGGATGAGGAACTCCGGATTACGCAGCCGCCGGGGGTTCCAGCCCATGCCGGCGTCCTGCGTGAGGCCGAAAATGTCGCCGCTGGGCGCGTTGCGCAGGAACTCTTCGTCCAGAGGCAAGGAGCCGGTTGGACCAGCGGCATTGGTCTGGACGTCAAAGAGGCTACTGTCGTCGTTGTCTACCGGGATCTGGCTGAAATTCTTGGCGGCCATGGTGTTTTCCTTTACAAGAATATGACCTCGTTATGTCTAACTTTTTCATGGTCGTTTGCTTGCTCTTTATAGCACGGGCGTTTAAGATGGACAACCACTGACAGGACCTAGTTTCTTGTAGTCATGCGGAGTAGTCTGGATGAAAAGCGGACGGAAGCAGGATGCCTTCGGACTTCTCCTTGCCGACCATCTTGCGGGTGAAGATTGCAGTGAGTTTATCGAGCGGGATGACGGTTATCTTATGGCATCGGACAATCTGCCTGCCTACTTTGCACCCTACACCGAATGGCCTCCGCGTATGCAGCAAGCGATGGAATTCGTGCGCGGCCGCGTCCTGGATGTGGGCGTAGGAGCGGGCCGCTT
>VYDA01000693.1:0-3790 GCA_009843665.1 Caldilineaceae bacterium SB0675_bin_29
CTCTACACCAGCCTCATCCACCGTGCTGCCTCGTCCCCACTTTCGTGCCTGCCCGACAGTATTCCCACCAGCAGATCCCGTCAACACAGAACACATGCCTGCCCTCGCCCCCCTCATACGTCGACCTCACCACACACCTGAAACGGTCCCGTAGGGGCAGGCCTTGTGCCTGCCCTCGCCCCCTCATGCGTCAACTTCACCACACCGCCAAACGATCCCGTAGGGGCACCCCTTGTGGGTGCCCTGTGCCTCTCCCAAAGCCGGTAAAACATTTCAGCCGCCCCTCCGCCCCATCTCAGCGCCCGCTCAAAAGGCGAACAACGCCGGCATGGCGGGAGCGCGCAGCCACCAAGTCGATTGACGACATATGTTCAAAGACCACTCAGACGGAAGTCCTCAACATTGTCGAGAAGGGCGCAACGCGCGGCACCGACTAACACTGCGAATATGCGTGCTTGGAAGACGCCTACAGGCATCAGGCTGTCAAGCACGCCGCCAGGAGTCCGTGACCGTTATGGCGCACGCCAATGGCATTGAGACGTCTGGACTGTGTTGAAGCGAGGTTGCTGCGGCGTCTGTCGCTAGTGGGGCAAGTAGCGCATGCGCCGAAATGTGAATGTGTTCGTGTTTAGGCTGAACGAGGGCAATGTCAGGAACTACACGATAGTGCGGGCGGATCACATTGCCCGCAACAAGGTGGAGAAGCGGCGGACCTGCGAAGAATTGACGCTTTGAGGCAGCTCCCTTTACTCAAAACTCTCGCGCGGCACTTGTGAAAGCCGAATGATCCTTCTGATCGTGCCGACCGGTATTTCACTGTGATTGGGAACGGGTACGGTAATCGTAGTCCATCCCTCTTCCGTCTCTATCCTTGCCTGCATCTGTATATGGCTGCCCGTCTGCCTGATCTCCCTGAAGCCGTGCTCTTCCAGTATCTTACAGACCTGGCGGGCAGATCTTGGCGGTATTCTAGGCAACGCTGAGCTCCCAATGCGTGTCTTGGGAGTTCATGTGAGGCGGAATGTCTACTTCTCGCCTAATTTCGACCTTGACCTCTGGCTCAAGATTGGATAGCGCTTTCATTATTTCGCTCGGAGAAGCATCTTCAAAAAACATTCGGATTGCCTCCTCCAAATTGTTCTTTGCCTCTTCGACGGTTCTCCCCTGGCTTGCAATGCTTAACTCATCGCAAAATGATACGTACCAATCTCCCTCCTGCTCTACCGCGCACTTGAGCTTCCATTTCATGGGCTGGTTCTCCTAGACTGAATCGTTCTCAATGTGGAAGGTATGGTCCTTGTAACCTGATTCAGATTAATGTCAGTCCTGCTTGCTCTAACTCAGATAACCTACCCCCCTTGTCGTCACCAGATCGAGCAAAGAATCCCATTCCTCTTGCCCCGGTGGTGAAATCGCGCCGCTGCTTCTCATATGGAAAACGAGTGTAAGTCCCATTTGACGCCAAGACCTCCCGCGCGGGTTACGCATTCGCCTGGATGTCCCTCACTTTCCTATTTCGTGGCCTAGCGATTGGGGCCAACCATACTTAAATTCACCGATCTTGGCAAGAGTGAGGTTTAATAACCCGGTTCATATTCTCTCTAATTCAAGCGAATGCCTTTTTGAAGGGACTTTCCTGTGCAGAACAGTGTGTCGCCGATTGCTGCGCCACACCCTCAATTGGCCGATCCAAACCGTAAAGCCGACGATCCCATTCTCCTCTATCGAGGGCCGATGAAAGGACATTGGACGGATACTGAAGCCATCACTACGGCTTTTCCGGCCGCCCCGGGCGAAAAGCAACCATCGAACTTCGCCCAACAACTCATAGACGGTGTACAAGGGACAGGCGAAGTCACGCTTGCACTTTCACCTGCACCGCACGTAAGTTGGCTCTTCCTTGCCATGATTTGGCCACCGATGCAGGGCTGGCCTGTGCTTGTTCCGCCGGGAGCGCTGACGACAGAGTTTGCAACGCGAGCCGGGCCCGGCGGGCCTCCCGAACTCCCGGAATCCCGGCACGAGAGTGCTGGCCGCAGCCGGGTGTTTTTCCCTGTGCAAGTCGGCGACCCAAACGGCCGTCTCGACGAAATCAGGTTCTATCTCGTCAACTTTCAAGTATTGCAGCTAATTGACAATGTAAACCGAGGGGAACGCTCCGATCCTTTGGCACGAATGGACCTGCGTGCAGATGGATGGAGGGTGGAAATTGAAAGCCTCCCTAACGAAGAATTCGGCCAGGTCGTCCATCACCTGGAGGAGCAAAGGGGGTATGCAATTACCCATACCTGCCGCATTTGGCGGGAAGGCGGCAAGGCTGCGCAAAACCCCTTCACTTTCGCAGAAGCCGAAAGCATCCTGGAAGCCGTACAACTGTTTTTTTCATTCGTCAGAGGCGGCATGGTGGCTGTGGCGCTCCCGGTCGGCTATCGGAACGGGACCTCTGAATTCGAGCAGTGGAGCGTGACGACGGTGGATCCGGGCCGGTACCCGGATCCACACCGAAGCCGGCCCTATCCCGGCTGGGACCTCTGGTATGACCATCCGCCTTTCAACCGAAAGGCCGCCGCCTGGCTGCCGCCTATGTTTGAACAATTCGCCGCCAAGTGGTGGCATCCCGACTCCCAGTTTCAGAAGCTTTGGCGAAAGGTGTTCCGTGAACTGATTCTTACCTACACCGACGCCGAACGGATGGAACAGTCAACAGCAATCGTGCCGGCCTGTACCGCTCTTGAAACTCTTGGTTGGGCCGTCCTGGTTAAAATGGAACAATGGATTACGGAGGATAGGCCCCCTGGCGGAGGCAGAAGCGAATACGAAAGCCTGACTGCCGCCGACCGTTTACGTCTCCTGCTGCGTTGGGCCGGTCTGTCTACGGAGATCCCGACATCGCTTTCCAGGATAAGGCAAGAGGCGCAGGGACGTGACAATTGGGATGGTCCGCAGATAGCCACTTGGGCGAGAAACCGTGTCGTGCATCCCGACAGACGTGACCGGCTGGTCGATGGAATCGCCGCGGAAGCGTGGTTGCTCGCAATGTGGTATGCGGAGCTGACGATTCTGAAGCTGCTCGATTACGACGGCTGGTTCAGAGACCGTCTGGACAACGAAAAAATCAAGCGCGTTCCTTGGGCTGACGAATCCTCTGTCCCTGAGTGAAAGGAGCTGGTGGCTTTCACTTTCATTTGGGAGGCAAGACCAAAGTACCGGAAGGTGTCGATATTGAAGAATGTCCGTACTCCACCGGACCATCACATGAACCTCTCCCCGCCCTCACGCTGCCCCATCCCCGCACCCAGCCGCAAAATCGACAACACCCGCACCGCAGGTGAGCCGCAATTCTAACCCTTGGCCACCAGCCTCTAACCCCTGCAGTTCCAGACCTCTGGTCCTCCCTTGTGCGGGGGGACTCCCCCCGCAACGCCTCCCTAGGCTAGCCACCGTACGCACTCTTCCCCGGTATCGTGTCGTGCGAACAGTTTTGCGCTCCCTCCATCAACTCTGACCACTGATCACTGACCAACAAAGTTCCAGGGAAATTGCATCAAAAACAGTGTTATAATAGCCTGGCACCCAAATATCAGTTGGCATTACTCAGACCGTACTGTCATCACCAAGCCATGACTGTCGCTGGCAGCGAATCCGAAGGCAGGGGAGGACTCTTCCAAGACTGTGAGCTGCCCGTCACCCAACCAAGACAGTCAAGAATTGTGCTCGAAGCCAGGCGATGAAGCCCAAGAATAGGAATTCAGCCCGCTCTGACCCGACATAAACCCGACTTAACCCGACC
>VYDA01000693.1:3800-5075 GCA_009843665.1 Caldilineaceae bacterium SB0675_bin_29
ACCCCCCACCGCCGGCAAACCGGCATGAGTCTGTCGTCTGTTAGAGCAGTGGACGAGCATCGTAGAGAACCTGCCAGAACCGGGAATCGACTCTCGAAACGGAAAAACTGATGCAAAAGCGTAACGAAAACGGGGGACAGGAGAAAAAAATTCGCCCTACTTTACCCGACATTTGACGCCCACTGCGTCCCAACAAATCACCGGAAATACAACTCTTGTACATCTCTCGATTGACCTCGTACGCGCCCACGCGCACCAGCGATTCCCTGATCACAGCCCATCGCGTAAATCTCATGAATTGTAGTTCAGACATCACCCAAACACTCGCAAACACTCGCAAACGCTCATACACTCTCGTCCACCACATAGATGAGAAATCCGCCAGCGTCGGCATCGCTGCCAAACGCAAACGGGCCGGCTGGATTCAGGAAAATCTTCACAAGGTGCTGCAAAACCAAGATGCGATTGCCCTGCTCCAACAAAAATTCGTCCCCTGTGGCCGCCTTTAGTGTGCTATAATAGTGACCGCATTCAGGCGAAATGGCCCTGGCCCTGGCAAGCAACGACTCTTGCCAGAAGAAAATCCGACAACGAAGGAAGGCTACTGTATCGAATTTGGACAAGGCCTCGCTTCGCTGCCGGAACCCTGTAGGTGCCCCCTTTGTGGGCGCCCTTCAAAGGCCGCATAAGCGTCCAAATCTTGATGAAGCGGTCCCGCAAACACTTCCTTAGACAGCCGACGCCGCGCAGTGTATAATCACCCTCGGTCCTAAGCGGACGGCCGCACGCAAAAACTGTCCGCTGTAGACAGAAATCCAGACCAATGGCAAAAATCCTTCTCGTCCACCCACTCTTTCTCAGCCTCAATCCCGAAGAGCAGGCCCTCCAAAGCCCTTACTTCCCGCTCGGCCTTCTCTACCTCGCCGGCTACGTGCGCGCCCAGGGCCACGAAGTCGCCGTCTTCGACGGCACCTTCGAAGACGACGTAAGCGCCTTCACCGCACGCCTCGCCGCCGAAAAACCCGACCTCGTCGGCATCTCTGCCGTCCTGCCCCTGCGCGATATGGCCCTCGCCCTCGCCGAGGACGCCAAATCCGCCGGTACACTCACCATCCTCGGCGGACCCGACCCGACCAAAGACCCCGCCTACTACCTCCGATTCCCCCAGGTAGATATGGTCGTCCACCATGAGGGCGAGCAGACCCTCGACGCCCTGCTCCGCCTCATCGACGCCGGCCCCCTCACGCCCGCACTGCTGGCGCGTGAACCCGGTAT
>VYDA01000131.1 GCA_009843665.1 Caldilineaceae bacterium SB0675_bin_29
CTCCCAGGAAGTTGATACGTTTAGATGCAATTGTCCTGGAAGTAAGGTGCAGCGGAAAGTAGGAAAAGCAAAGGAGTGGGAAGCGAGAAAGACTCTTTCCTCACTCCTTTTTAGTTACTCCTCGCCTTCAGGCCACATCTGCGGCCAGTACGGCCCGGCGAAGGGCTCGCCCTTCTGCGCGTGCGGGCCCAGGAAGACCAGGTTGGGATGATACTGCCGCCCGGGCAGGTAGGTCGTGTCCCCGGGCATCATGTGGGAGATCAGGCACATGCGCGGCTCCCAGGTGAGGTTGGGGCCGGAGCCGTGCAGCGTCAGGGCGTGGTGGAAGCTCACCTGGCCAGCCTGCATGATGCAGGGCTCGTCCAGCCATGCGCCGCTGATGTCCTGGTTGGCGAAGCGGGCCTGCAGGCCGTCCAGGTCCTTGTGCCCGAAGGTGTTGCAGTCCTCCAGCAGCCCCCACTTGTGCGAGCCGACGATCGTGCGCATGCCGCCGTTCTGCAGGTCGGTGTCCTGCAGCGCGATCCAGGCCGTGCACATATTCGACGTGCTTGACGACTTCCAGTGCCCGTAGTCCTGGTGCCAGCCGATGTTGCCGGCGGTCTCGTCCTTGCCTTCCGGCCCGATGCCCGGCTTGTAGACGGCCTGGTCGTGCCACAGGCGCACGGTGTCGACGCCCATAAAGCGGGCGCCGATCGCGCCCAGCAGCGGGCTGGTCGTGACCTTGCGGATGACGTCGCTGAGCCAGAAGGCGTTGCACTGCTGGCGCACGTCGGGCGACCCAGGCTCCACCTCCTGCGCGCCGTACTGCGGCAGGATCTCCGAATCGTGCTCGCCGGCCCACATGCGCTCCTGCGCCTCACGCATCTCCGCGATCTGCTCAGCGTTGAACAGCCTGGGGCTGACCCAGTAGCCGCGCTCCTTGTACTCTGTGAGTACGTCGGGGGTGATCAGTTCATCGATGTTGACGCCGTTGACGACCGTCGGCGTCTGTGTGGCTGTCATGTCCGTCATTTTTCGCATCTCTCCATGTTGTCAGGCCGCACCGGGCCGGTCCGAAACCTACCCCTTTACCGCGCCCAGCGTAAGCCCCTTAATCAGATTCTGCTGCACCAGCATCACCAGGAGCGTGGGCGGCAGGACGGCGACGGTTGCCGTGGCCATGATGTCGCCCCACTCTACGTCGCGTTCTCCCAGGAAGCCGGACAGAAAGACCGGCAGCGTCGTCGTGTCAGGCCCGCCCAGCAGCAGCGCGAACAGGAACTCGTTCCAGGCGAGCAGGGCGGCGAAGACAGCGGTCGCGGCCAGCCCCGGCGCGATCAGCGGCAGGATCACGCGCCCAAGCGCCTGCAGGCGCGAGGCGCCGTCAATCCACGCGGCCTCCTCCAGTTCGATCGGCACCTCTTCAAAGAAGCTCTTGAGCATCCAGACCGTAAAGGGCAGGTTGAAGACGGTAAAGATCAGTATCAGGCCGATGTGCGTATTGCGCAATTTGAGCGAGTTGAAGAGGAGGTAAAGCGGTACGATGAAGACGATTGGCGGCATCATGCGGGCGACGATGAGCGAGAAGCTCAATGTCAGCGAACCTTTGAAGCGGAAGCGGGCAAAGGCGTAGGCCGCCCACGCGCCCAGCACAAGGGAGAAGACTACCGTCGTCCCCGTAATAATCAGACTATTCTGTATTACCTTCAAAAACTTCGGGTTGGTGAAGCTGGTGAGATAGAACTGGATCGTAGGCCAGAATATCCATTTGGGCGGAATCGCGAACGTGTCGACGCGAGTCTTGAAGGAGGAGGAAACCATCCAATAGATGGGAAAAAAGTAGAAGATCCAGACGGCCGCCACGACAAAAAACATGGCAATGTTGCGGACCCGCTTGAGGTTAGTTGTACGCATCGAGGACTGTCCCGTTGGAAACTGAGCCTAACTGAAAAAAAGCAGCGGTCCTGGCGGTTACTCCTGCGTGAGTTGGACTTCGGCCTGGCGCACCACCAGCATGCGCAGATAGAAGATGCAGATAATCAGTGTCGCGATCATCAGCAGGATCGACGCGGCCGAGGTGAAGCCCAGCTTGAAGTGGCGGAAGCCCCAGCGGTAGATGAACATGCTGATCACTTCGGTGGTCGTGCCCGGACCGCCGGCGGTCAGCAGGAAGATCAGATCGAAGGTGCGCAGCGCGTCGACCGTGCGGAAGAGCAGCGCCACGATGATGACCGGCGTGATGAAGGGCAGCGTGATCAGACGGAAGACCTGCCAGCCGCTGGCGCCGTCCACCTCCGCGGCCTCGATCGTTTCCACAGGCTGCGCCTGCAAGGCTGCGAGCAGCACCAGCACCATGAACGGGCTCGAGCGCCATACCTCGGTGGCGACGACTGCATACAGCGCCCAATCCGGATCGCCCAGAAAGATGGGCGGATTGGCGCCCACGGTTCGGATCAGGTGCGGAAAGATGCCGAACTCATCATCATAGATGATGCGCCAGATCAGCCCCGAAGCCAGCGGCGGCACCATCAGCGGGACCAGAAGCCCCACCCGCAGCCACGTGCGCCCCCGGAACTCCCGGTTGAGCAGCAGCGCCAGGCTGAGTCCGATGATGAACTCCAAGAAGACGCCCACCAGGGCGAAGCGCAAGGTCACCCCGACTGACGTCCACATTTCGCTCTTCGTCTCCAACAGATCGATATAGTTACCCAGTCCCACCCATTTGAAGGGGACCGAACCGGTCAGGATCTTGTTGGAAAGGCTGAGGACGATCGCATGGCCCAGCGGATAGACCAGCAGGCCGAACACTATCAGGAAGGTGGGCGCGATCAGGAGAAAGTGAAGGGGCAGACCCAACACCCGGTTTCGCTGCTCTCCACCGGCAGTGCGGATCTGCCCCTGAGGCCCTTCTGAAATGCGTCCCTGCTCAAAAGAGGCGTGCTGTTCGCCCGATGTCATTGCAACGCGGTTCCCCGTGGTCTCGCCACCGGATATCGACTAGTTGACGTAGCCGCGCTCGCGGCGCAGCTCCAGAATCTCGTCATTCATCAGCTGGGTCGCTTCCTCAGGCGTCTCTTCGCCGGTGATGGCGGCGTTGATGTGCTTGACCATGATGTCGAATACCTCGTTGGTCTCCTCGGTGCGCGGCCAGCTCAGACCGATCGCCATGGCGTCGCCCATCGTCTTCAGGTAGGGGTTAATCGCCTGGACTTCGGGATCTTCAAACAGGTCGGTCAGGGTGATGGCGTAGCCCTCGCTCACATATTGGCGCTGGATCTCGGGTGAGACCAGGTAGTGGCAGAGCAGATAGGCGGCGTCCTTGTTCTTCGAATAGTTGGAAACGGCGATGCCGTGGCCGCCCAGAGGCGTGCCTCCGGGGGGCGCCGCGAAACCCATCTGTCCGTGCACAGGCGAATCTTCGGCAATCAGTCCCGGCAGAATGCCCGGCCACTGGATCTCCATGGAGCATGTGCCCTGGACCACCGCTTCCGCAGCCTGCACAATATCCCAGGAGATGGCCGCCGGCGGCGAGATTTCCGGCAGCTTCACCGCCATGATCTCCATCGCTTCGAACCCTTCGTCACTGGCAAACTGCGGCTCGCCGGCGTCGTTGTAGAAGCCCTTATTCGCCAGGCCGAAGAAGATGGCGGCATAGGTGCACATCGCCTGGATCTGGCGTCCGCCCATCAGCGCGAAGCCGTACTGGTCGTCCTGCGTCAGCTCCATGCCGAACGAATGCACCTCGTCCCATGTGACGGGCGGCGCGTCCGGGTCCAGACCGGCGGCCTCGAAGTGGGTCTGGTTGTAGGGGAAGATCATGGCGTCACCCAGCCACGGCAGGCCGTAGAGGCCGCCTTCCCACATGCCGTAGACCTCCAACACCGCTGGCACAAAGGCGTCCAGGTCGATCGGCGGGAAGGCGGGGTTGTCCACATAGTCCTCCAGCCGCAGCAGACCGTCGGTGGCGATAAACTGGCCGAACCAGGCGAAGTTCAGGTCGATAATGTCGTAGGTGCCGCTCTGCGAACCCAGGTCCAGGAAGGTCTTGTCGTATACCTGGTCGTAGGGGTTGTTCTCCCATTCGGTCTCGATACCGGTCAGTTCCGTAAAGCGAGCCGACGCCGCCTCATTCACGGCCCAGTGGCCGACGCCGCCGACCGGGACCCGCAGCAGCGTGCCTTCCCACTGGCGGCCCACTTCCTCGTAGGCGGCCTCAAAATCATTGGCGGCAACCGATGCCTGCGTGACGGCAGGCGCCTGGGGTCCGGCCGCCTCTTCAGCCGGCGCCGCGGGCGCACAAGCTACCACAGCCGCTCCGGCCACCGTCAAAGCGCCGGCGCGCAGGAATTCACGTCGACTGGCGCCTCTTTCTTCTACTACGTTACCCATTGTGTTTCTCCTTCTCTGAATGAATTCGTTCGGTTTCCTCGCTTAAATATTGTGACAGACAAAACCAGTTGATCGGCGAAATCACGCGAAGGGCCCGGAGGAGGGGCAATCACCAGGGCACCCACAAGGGGTGCCCCTACGGTAGGGGTAGCCGGCCGAAATGTCAACGGGCCCCAAAAAATCGACTGCTGAAAACTGACCTCAGACCCGCATCCGCAGCACCGGCTGCTCGAACGACACCTCCAGGTACTTCATTTCGCGCAGCGACCTGGTGCCGGGGGTCATGAAGTGGATGGCAAAGGCGCGCCGCTGCCGGTCCGTTTTGTTGGGCGCGGTGTAGTGCAGCGTCTGGCAGTGATGCAGGGTCACGCCGCCGGCCGGGAGGGGCACAACGACCGCGTTCGCATCGTCGACCTTGTCACTCAGATCGAGGAGGACGCTGTCTTCTGCCAGCCGGTCGTGTTCCACAGAGCGAAAGTGGGTGCGCGGCAGGAACTGCATGGCGCCGTTGTGGACGTCGACGTCGTCCAGCGTGAGCCAGCAGCTCACCAGGTTGGGCGGGGAGCAGCGCCAGTAGGCGTTGTCCTGGTGCCAGAGGGCGGGGGCGCCATGGCGGGCCGGTTTTAACAGCGCATGGTCGTGGAAAAGCTGGATGTTGGGCCCAATCAGATCTTCGATCAGGTCCAGAA
>VYDA01000352.1:0-628 GCA_009843665.1 Caldilineaceae bacterium SB0675_bin_29
TCTTCCAGGACCCCTATTCGTCGCTCAACCCGCGGATGCGGGTGTGGCAGGCGGTGGCGGAGGCGGTGCAGGTGTGGAAGGGTCTGGCGGGCGCGGAGGCGAGGGTGCGGGCGCTGCGGCTGCTGAATGCGATGGGCATCAGCGACGATCAGGCGCGGCAGTTCCCCAAATCGCTGTCGGGCGGGCAGCGGCAGCGGGTGAGCGTGGCGCGGGCGCTGGCGCCAGATCCGAAGGTGCTGATCGCGGACGAGCCGACTTCGTCGATCGACCAGTCGGCGCAAGCGCAGCTGTTGAATCTGCTGCGCCGGCTGCAGTCGGAGCGGGGGCTGGCGATCATTTTCATTTCGCACGACCTGGGGCTGGTGCGCTATCTGACCTCACGCGTTTACGTGATGCAGAAGGGCGATATCGTGGAGACGGGGAAGACCCAAGCCGTTATGGAGCAGCCGCAACATTCTTACACTCAACTGCTTATCGACTCGATTCCGGGACGTTGAAACGGTAGCGGCTCGCGGCAGATGCAAGTGTTTGCCACAGCGTGGTAAGGGGGATCTATGGTTATGAACAGCGTTTCCTCGCTTGATCAACTTCTGATCTCGCCCGACATACTCAGCGACCCGTACCCCAT
>VYDA01000352.1:638-5022 GCA_009843665.1 Caldilineaceae bacterium SB0675_bin_29
ACCCCATCTACCATCAGCTGCGCGAGGAGGATCCGGTCCACTGGAGCGATGCCTGGGGATGTTGGGTGTTGACGCGCTACGCGGACGTAGTTGCGGTACTGCGCGACTATCGCCGTTTTACCAACGTGGGGCGCATCGCCGCGTTTCTGGACCAGCTTCCGGAGAGCGTGCGCGCGCAGATTCGTCCGCTTTACGACAACTTCACGGTGGGGATGCCGAACACGGATCCGCCGGAGCATACGCGGGTGCGAGGGTTGGTGAACACGGCCTTCAGCGCACGCGTGGTAGAGGGTATGCGGCCGCGGGTGCAGGAGATCGTGGATAGCCTGCTCGATCAGGCTGCAGGGGGCGGCGCCATGGAGGTGATCGGCAGTTTCGCCTACCCGCTGCCGGCGATCGTGATCGCTGAGACGCTGGGCGTACCGGCGGAGGACCGTGACCAGTTCAAGGCGTGGTCGGACGACATCGTGGCTTTTCATGGCACAGGGCGCCCTCATATCGAGACGATCATGAAGAGCACGGCGGCGCTGCTTGAAACGAAGGCGTGGCTGCTGCAGCTGATCGAGGCGCGGCGGAAAGAGCCGGAGGATGACCTGATCAGCGCGCTGGTGGCCGCTGAGGAACGGGGCGACATGCTGAGCGAGACCGAGCTGGTAGCAACCTGCATCACGCTGCTGACAGCCGGTCATGAGACGACAACGGGGCTGATCGGGAACGGGTTGCTGGCGCTGCTGCGCAATCCGGACCAGTTGCGCATGTTGCGGGAGAACCCGGAGTTGATCGGAACGGCGGTGGAGGAGTTTCTGCGCTACGACACCTCGTTCCTGCGGGCGTGGCGATTGACCGCGGAAGATGTCGAGATCGGTGGCAAACAGATTCCCAAGGGGCAGACTCTTTCGCTGATGTTGGGGGCGGCAAACAGGGATCCAGCCCAATTCGAGCATCCCGACCGGCTGGATATCACGCGCGATCCGAACCTGCACACATCTTTCGGCTGGGGCATTCACTTCTGCGCGGGCGCGCCGCTGGCGCGCCGCGAGGCCGAGATCGCGTTCACCACGCTGCTGCGCCGGTTTCCAGATATGAAACTGGACGAGGCGGGTGTCGAATGGCAGCAGAATAACACCTTTCACAATCTGAAGAGCCTGCCGGTCATTTTGCAGTAGCTTTTGCGCCGATCGCGGAGGGGGAAGGCCCATGAAATGCTATGGTCTGACCATCAATTTGAAGGATGATCCGGAGATCATCGCTCAGTACAAGGCGTACCACCGGGATGTCTGGCCGGAGGTGCTGGAAAACGCCCGCAACCTGGGCATCCTCAAGACGAGGATATTCCTGAGTGGCCGGCGCCTGTTCATGTACATCGAGACGGAAGACGGGTTCGACTTTGGCCGCGCTTTCGCTGCGCCCGGGGGCGGGGCGGCGCGGCTGCGGGCGTGGGACGACCTGATGCGGGGCTTCCAGGAACGGGCGCCGGAGGCACAGGCGGGCGAATGGTGGGCGCAGATGGAGCTTGTACATTCGGTCTGAGACTCGGTAGCGCGGCCAACTGCAGCGCATTGAACAACGTCGAATAGCCGGTCATGCCGCAGCCTGGCGGGCCGGTCTGTCAATAAACGAATGTCCTTGAGGAGGATGAAACGATGTTTGAAATCATAGACAACCATGTCTCGGTGGATGTCGCTGACCTGGAGGCAACGAGAAGCTACCTGGAAGAACATTGCGGTCTGACCAAGCTGAGAGAGGTCAACCGGCCGGGGCTTACGATTGCCTGGTACCCGGGTCTGGAGCTGTGGCAGGCGACCGATGACGCGGCGCCGGGCATTGTGAAGCACGTCGCCTGGCAGGTTAACGACATCGACGCCGCGGTCGCCGATCTGAAGGCAACGGGGGTCACTTTTGACACGGAGGAGATCCAGCAGATCGACGTCGACGTGGTGGACACGGGCGAGATTGTGCGCTATATATTTTTTTCAACGCCGGTCGGATTGCAAGGCGAACTGTATGAAGTAAAGCCGCCGTCCGACTGAGCATAAGCGGCCGCTAACCGGCGGCCAGACACTCATCACTGGCCGCTGGCCACAAAGGAAATGACATGATAACAAAAAGCGCGGATGAACTTCATTCCCTGGTCAAACGGATCCTGCTGGCCGCCGGCGCGGATGAGCAGAATGCCGAGGAGGTAGCCGAACACCTGGTGCTGTCCAATCTGAGCGGTGTGGACACGCACGGCATCTGGCCCGTGCCGATCTACGTGGCCGGCATACAGGCCGACGAGATCTTTCCGGCGGCCAAGCCGTCGATCCTGCAGGAGACCGCCACCAGCGCCCTGGTGACGGGCAACTGGACTTTCGGCCACGTAGGCGCCAAGTACGCAATGGAACTGGCGATCAGCAAGGCCAAGACGCAGAACGTGGCGGTGGTGGGCATGGTGCAGCTGCATCACATCGGCCGGCTGGGCCACTACGTGGAGATGGCGACGGCCGAGAATATGGTCGGCATGGTGTGGGCCGGGGGATACGGTGAAGTCACGCCCGCCACCGTCCCCTACGGCGGCAAGAGGCGCGTTCTGCACACCAATCCGATCTCGGTCGGGCTGCCGGCGGGGGAAGAGTCGACGATGATGTTCGACTGGGCCACGACCGCCCTCTCCGGCGTCAAAGTCGACAATGCCTACAACCGCGGGGAACAGCTCCCACCGAACAGCATCGTTGACAAGGATGGCGTCCCGACCACGAATCCGGACGACTTTTTCGCGGGCGGCGGGCACCTGCCGTTTGGCGCGCACAAAGGCTATACGCTGATGATGGCGGCCGAGTACCTGGGGCGGATCTTCACGGGCGCGGACAGCTACGTGGAAGCGGGACGGGCCGGCGCCATCATGCTCCACCAGGGTGTCACGATGATGGCGATCAAGGCGGACCTGTTCCAACCCTTTGCCGAATATGCCGAACGGGCGGACGAGATGGAGCGGCGCGTGCGTGCGGTGCCGCCGGCGCCGGGATTCGATGAGGTGCTGGCGCCGGGCGATTTGGAGGCGCGCACGCGGGAGCAGAGACGGCGAGAGGGCATTCCGATCGCCGAAGATATCTGGCAGTCCTTCACCGAGGCAGGTGCATCGGTCGGTGTGGAAATCGCGTAGATTCAGATGGTCGCAACCCAGCAGCCAGCGGCATACAGATCAAGGAGAACACAATGACGAACCCGCAAATCTCTGCCGAAACCATCGAGGCGCTGCGCCG
Organism: Caldilineaceae bacterium SB0675_bin_29; assembly: GCA_009843665.1. GTDB lineage: Bacteria > Chloroflexota > Anaerolineae > Caldilineales > Caldilineaceae > Bin5. The sequence goes on from VYDA01000352.1 coordinate 3,881, forward strand.
GATCGACAGCGCCACGGTCGCCAATGCCATCGAGCATTTCGAGGTGCGCGATCCGGTCAGCGGCTATGCCTCGCTGGAGCTGCGCTGCCAGTTCCCCGAGGCGGAGCCGATGGTCGGATTCGCGGTGACGGCGACGCAAGACACCACCAGCGCCGGCGACGACAGGCCCAATCGCCTGCACGACGTCCTGGACATGGTCGCGGCCGCGCCCAAGCCGGTCGTCCTGGCCGTACAGTACACGGGCGGGGACCGCATGCGCAGCTGTCTGGCGGGCGACATGTTCTGCTCGGCGCTGCAGAAGCTGGGCGGGGTCGGCATTGTGACCGATCTGGGCAGCCGGGACTTTCAGGGCATAGCGCTGCGCGCGCCGGGGTTCCAGCTGTTCTGCGCGGGGGCTGTGGTCTCGCACGGATACGGCGCGTATACCAATACGGGCACGACAATCTCGATCTACGGGCTGACAATTCAGCCGGGCGACCTGTTGCACGGGGATGCCAACGGTGTCGTTTCGATTCCGCTCTCGATCGCGGACGAGGTTGTCGAGCAGGCACTACGCGTGCTTGAGGTGGAGCGGTCCTACTTCGATTTCCTTGCCAGCGACGAGTACAGCTACGCGGGGTTGAAGAAGCGGATGGGGCGCGAGGAGTAGGGGCCCGGCCGCTACTGCGGTTAAATTTGAGCTGGATCCAGAGGAGAGTCCAGATGACGGCTGATCAGACGCCGACCACACGGGTGGAATCGGCGCGCGCCCGCGTCCGGGAAATGATGGCGCACCGCGAGTCCGGCGTATTCCTGGCCCTGATGCTCTTCTTTGTGGTCATGTACACGGTTTCGCCGATATTTCGGAGGCCGTTCAACCTGACCACGATTCTGAGGCAGATTTCGGTCACATCGATCGTGGCGATGGGGCAGACGCTGGTGATCGTATCGGGCGCGTTCGATCTGTCGCAGGGGTCGATAGCCGGGCTGGCGGCGATGGTCACGGCCAAGCTGTGGAAAAACGCAGGGCTTGATCCGCCCATCGCCATAATCGGGGGGTTGGGGGTCGGCGTGGTGTGCGGTTTTCTGAACGGCGTTCTGGCGGCTCGCTTTCGGCTTCATCCGATTGTGATGACGCTTGCCACGGGCGCGGTCTTTCTGGG
>VYDA01000501.1:0-604 GCA_009843665.1 Caldilineaceae bacterium SB0675_bin_29
AGCGAACTCGACATGGACACCTTTCGCTTTGTCTATAGCGAAATCCATGATGCACAGAATCCGATTACGTTCATTGTCGAGCGCTATGAATACAAGCTCCTTGGCCTCATTCCATTCAACCGGCACCTCTACGGTGTGGACGCCCCAGGCGTCTTCTATCTCTTGGGCAGCGACGATCTGGGCCACGATATGGTGGCCCGCGTCTTCATGGGAGCGAGGATATCTCTGACAATCGGGCTGGTTGGCGTCATCCTCACCATCATCTTCGGCGCCACCCTCGGCACGGTCTCCGGCTTCTACGGCGGCGGCCTCGATACGATGATCCAGCGCGTCATCGAATTTCTGATGTCATTCCCAGCTATCCCCCTGTGGGCCGCGCTCGCCGCAGCCATGCCGCCAAACTGGTCCCCGCTGCAGCGTTTCTTCGCCATCTCCGTTATCCTCTCCCTGATCGAATGGACCGGCCTGGCGCGGCAGGTCCGCGCCAAAGTGCTCTCCTTCCGCGAGATGGAATACACGCTCGCCGCCAGGGCCGCCGGCGCCTCCGACGCCCGCATCATCTTCCGCCACATGCTGCCCAACGCCTTCAGCCACATCATAGTAG
>VYDA01000501.1:614-5011 GCA_009843665.1 Caldilineaceae bacterium SB0675_bin_29
TCATAGTAGTCGCCACTCTCGCCATCCCCGGTATGATTCTCGCCGAAACCGCTCTCAGCGTTCTAGGCCTCGGCATCCAGCCCCCGCAGACCAGCTGGGGCGCACTCCTCAAGCAAGCGCAGCTGGTGAGCGTCCTCCTCCAGCAGCCCTGGCTCCTGATCCCCGCCTTCTTCGTCATCGCCGCCGTCCTCACCTTCAACTTCGTAGGCGATGGCCTCCGCGACGCCGTCGACCCCTACTCCTTGTGAATAATCTGTCCAAGGCCCTCGAAACCGCAATGGGTCTCTCTCCTCAGCCCTCTGGCGATCCTTCCCTGCTGGTGAACAGTCCTGTTGTGGCACTGTGAATCGAGCTCCGGCCGATGCAACCTGAGTCAGTGCGAAGGGTAAACACCTCTCAGAAGCCAGCCAACGCCTTGCTGATCCTCTTCTTTTTCTCTCTCGTGCCCATGGGTGCCTGCCTGCCGGTTTCCCAGCCGGCTGAATCAAGTTCCATCCCTGGCGAAACTGCACCGGCAGCTGCACAAAGCTCGATTGCAAGTCTCTCCCTTTCGCTTTCCCAATCAGGTTCGAGAGCTGCAGCGCCACAGATTCACCCGCCTCTCGGAGAAAACATCACGGCTCAGGCCTACGGCCTGTTCTACAAAAGAGGTGATGGCGGACGCCAAGTGGTCGATGACCAGACATACCTGGCCCTCGACGGCGATCCGGATACCATTTGGAATTCCGGTCTTTCTGCACCACAGTGGTACGCTATAATTCTTGATCAGCTGTATGAAGTTGACAGGGTGGAGATGGTCGTGACCCAATTTCCTCCGGGCATCACTACGCATGAGCTTTGGATCGGAAACGGCTCAGGAGTTCGCACGCTCTACCGAAGACTTTCCGACCTCCACACTGAAGACGGCCAAACCTTGGTCGTGGACATCGAACCTCCTCTTCTGGCCAGCGAACTGATGATTCTGACCACGCACAGCACAAGTTGGGTTGCCTGGCGCGAGTTTCGCGTCTTCGGTACCAAGCCTCCTGCCTCCGATTCGGAACCGAAACCGCCCCCACTGGCAACCAGAAGAATCGCGAACGGGCTGAACTTCCCAGTCCAGGTTACCCACGCTGGCGACGGCAGCGGTCGTATCTTCGTCGTCGAGCAACAGGGGCGCATCAGGAGTATAGAGACTGGTAGCGTCAATGATCAGCCCTACTTGGACATTTCTGAACGCGTGAGTTGCTGTCAGGAACAGGGAATGTTAAATGTGGCCTTTTCTCCTACCTTTGCCGAAGATCGGACCCTCTTCGTGAGCTACACAAATCTGGCTGGTGATACGGTGATCAGCCGTTTTACGGCATCTGGTGAACCGGAGAGAGTTGAACCCCGAAGCGAAGAAACGCTTCTGGTCCTGCACCAACCGGGCAGGATTCACAATGGAGGCCAGCTCGCTTTTGGGCCGAGAGACGGGCTTCTCTACATTGGAAGCGGCGACGGCGGTCTCTGGCATCAGGACACTGCCCAGAATCCTGCTTCACTGTTGGGAAAAATTCTTCGAATCGATGTAACTGGTACGCAGCGGCCGTACGCTGTGCCCCCCGGCAATCCCTATACCTCAGTGGACGGATTCCGTGACGAAATCTGGGCCATGGGGCTGCGCAATCCTTGGGGATTCGCATTCGACAGAAAAACGGGTGACCTGTTCATTCCCGACACCGGCCACACAAAACGCGAAGAGGTCAACTTTCAGCCCTCCTCCAGCCACGGGGGAGAAAACTACGGTTGGCTCCTCCGCGAAGGCACAATCTGCTTTGAGTTGTGGCACTGCGGCATGGTTGAAGACGAGCTGCACTCGCCAGTGGCCGAATACGATCGCTCTCAAGGCTGTGCCATCGTGGGCGGCGTAGTCCATCGCGCCAGCGGCAGCCGCAATCTGCAAGGACTGTTCCTGTTTGCCGATTTCTGTAGCGGTCGCATCTGGGGCCTCAAAAGGCCCCAACCAATCTACGACAAAATGTGGCAAGCTGAGCTAGTTGCCGAAGCAGGTGTCCCCATTAGCAGCATAGGTGAAGACGAAAAGGGTAACGTCTATGCCACCGGCTACCAGGACGGCGTTCTCTATCTGCTTGAACAGAAATAAGACGCAGGGGAGTTCCCCCCTTGATCGACTTGAGAGCATACGGCTCGAAGACATGAATGTGAATTATTCTGCACGCGTACGGACAAATCATCTGACACACACACATGTCGTCGTCTGCCGAGCCATGACAATGGTTCTGTTTGCCCTGCTCGCAATCGCTTGCTCATCAGGTAGGGAGAACGGTCAAGCCGACGTCGCCGCCTCTGCCCCTGCCTTAGGTGACGCACGGCTCACCATCTCATTGTCTCCAGCCAAACCGCCATACTCACCGGCAAAGCACGGCCCACCCATTGGCGAGAATATCGCGCCCCTGGCATCAGGGCTCGCCTTCATCAGAGGAGATGAAGGCCATCTTGTTGAAGATGAGGAAGCCTACCTGGCAATCGACGGCGACCCGGAAACAATCTGGAGCTCGAAACAGCCGGCACCGCAATGGTATTCGATCCGATTGGATCAACACTATCTGGTTGACAGAGTAGAACTGGTCGTCACGCAAGCCCCGCCCGGTCCCACAACCCATGAAATCTGGCTGGGACACGGCTCAGGCCTGCGCACCTTCTACACGCGTCTTGAGGATGTCCACTCAGAGGATGGCCAGGTCCTTGCCGTCCCGATAGACCCCCCTCAGTCGGTCAACGAAGTCCTGATTCTGACCCTCCACAGTCCAAGTTGGGTCGCATGGCGCGATTTCCGCGTCTTCGGCGTCCAACCGGACGACTCCATCGTAGGAGAAGAGGCGCCTCCTTATGCGGTCGCCCAAGTGGCAGCTGGACTGAACTACCCAGTCCGCGTAACCCACGCCGGTGACAACAGCGGCCGCATCTTCGTCGTCGAGCTGCCCGGCCGCATTCGCATACTCCACGAAGGCGGCCTAAACGAATCTCCCTTCCTGGACATCTCCGACCGCGTAAACTGCTGCGAAGGCGAGCGCGGCATGTTCGGACTGGCCTTCCCGCCATCCTATCCCGAATCCGGCCAATTCTACGTAAGTTACACAAATAGCCAGGGCGATACCACGATTAGCAGATTTGCCACCACCGAAGACCCCAATCTTGCCGACGAAAATAGCGAGGAGATTCTCTTTACCATCGACCAACCCCACGAGAACCACAACGGCGGTCACCTCGAATTCGGTCCCCGGGACGGTTACCTCTACATCGGTAGCGGTGACGGAGGACTCCCTCGCGACCCCCTGAACAGAGGACAGACGACCGATACCCTGTTGGGCAAGCTCCTCCGCATCGACGTCGAGTCTGGCACAACCCCTTACAGCGTGCCCGCAGACAATCCCTTTGTACAGGACGACGATCACCGCCCGGAAATCTGGGCACTGGGCCTTCGAAACCCCTGGGGATTCGCCTTCGATAGGCAGAGCGGCGACCTCTATCTACCCGACACCGGCAATTCCAAGCGCGAGGAGGTCAACTTTCAGCCTGCCGGCGCTGGCGGCGGTCAGAACTATGGCTGGCCCGTTATGGAAGGCAGCATCTGCTTCGAACATGACGTCCTCAACTGCAGCGCCCAGGACCTTGTCCTCCCTGTCGCCGACTATGACCACACCAGGGGGTGCGCTATCGTAGGTGGGGCCGTCTACGCCGGACAGACTCTCACTGGCCTCCAAGGCGCCTTCATCGTCGCCGACTTCTGCACGAGTCTCATCTGGGCCATCCAGCGCTCTGAAGAATCTGCAACCCGGGGGAAAACGTCCATTTGGCGAAGTCAACTGTTGGCGTCGGCCGGCATGCCAATCAGTAGCGTGGGCGCAGACGAAGAGGGCAACGTTTACTTTACAATCCATGTGAAAGAGGATGGTGCCGTCTACACGCTTGCACTAAGATAGCCGGAACTCCGATGCGCCGTCTGCTTCCGGAATCCCGCACAATGTCGAAGGGGAAGCCCAGTTCCGCTCCGAACGAGACCAAATGAATTAGCTCCATGAAGAGAATCATCGGCCTCCTGGTTCTGGGACTGTCCGCCCTGATTGCTTCGGCCTGTGAATCAGCCTCGCCGGCCCCACCGGCCGTCGGAACGCCAGCCTCGATAGCCAGTCTCAACCTCACAGTCTCACCCGCATCAGCCTGGAAGGCCTCCCCTTTCGCGTCCCCTCCCAAGGGAGATAACGTAGCATTACAGGGTTACGCAACTGCCTCGGCAAGAGATGCCGCCGGCCTCCTGACCGTTGACGCAGCTACCGCGCATCTGGCGACCGACGGCGACTCTTCCACCGTCTGGAGTTCACAGCAACCGGCCCCACAATGGTTCTCTGTTGCCC
>VYDA01000664.1:0-2496 GCA_009843665.1 Caldilineaceae bacterium SB0675_bin_29
AGTGGTCAGAGGAGGCGCCTCAACTACTTCAGGGTTGAAAGCGGACTGGACATGGCTCCGCCGTTGCCCGAGGGACGTGAAGGTTCACCCCGATATTTGGGATGCACCCTCGCCCCCTTTCCTGAGGCCAACTGTTAGCGCAGCCCTGTGCTTTCTGCTACACTGCCAACTGTTGTGACCAGCCGCCGGTGACTGCGGCTGGCGATATAACTTTCCTATAGGACATGGGGTTTCGGCCACTGGTCTTTTCTACATATTGGGAGTCTTGACATGACTGCACCCAGCGATTATCGACATGTATCTTACTTGTGGGACGATGAAGTCGCGGCCGGTCTCGATCCGGTCGGGCGTCTCGTTTACCGTTCCAATCTACTGGGTCAGGACCTGCGTATCACCAATACGGGTGGAGGCAATACGTCCTCCAAGTATATGGAGACCGACCCTCTGACAGGCGAGACGGTTGAGGTGCTGTGGGTCAAGGGATCGGGCGGGGACCTGCGCACGTCGAAGCGGGAGAATTTCTCGTCGCTGTACATGGACAGGATCCGGCAGCTGCGGGCGATTTATGACGCGGCCGACGAGAAGGGTGTCAAGACGGCGATCGAAGACGAGATGGTGGGGAAGTATCTTCACTGCGTCTACGACCTGAACCCGCGGGCTTCATCGATCGACACGCCGCTGCACGCGTTTATCCCCGCGGCTATCGTGGACCACACGCATCCGAATGCGGTTATCGCAATTGCCGCGGCCGAGGATGGAGAGGCGCTGACGGCAGAGATTTTCGGTGATCAGCTGGGTTGGGTGGACTGGCAGCGGCCGGGCTTCGATCTGGGGCTGGTGATGGGTGAGGCGGCAGAGGCCAACCCGGCGATGGAAGGCATCATGATGGGCGGTCACGGGCTGATCAACTGGGCCGGGGACGACAAGGCCTGTTACGATTTGAGCCTGGATATTATCGAGAAGGCGGCCCTGTATATTGAGAGCCGGGACAAGGGGGCAGAGACTTTCGGCGGTCAGAAGTATGCGGCGCTTGGCGACGACGAGCGGGAGGCGTTGCTGGCGGCGTTGCTGCCGGCGCTGCGGGGCATGGTCAGCCAGGAGAATGTTTTTGTGGGCACGGTGCAGGCGGACGAGGCGATACTGCGCTTCGTCAACAGCCATGACGCGTCCCGGCTCGCAGAACTGGGGACGTCCTGCCCGGACCACTTTCTGCGGACCAAGATCAAGCCGCTCTACGTGGACTGGGATCCGAAGACGAAGGATGTGGATGCGCTGCTGGGGAAGTTGGCGAGCGGACTGGCCAGGTACCGGCAGGACTACGCTGACTACTACGACACGCACAAGCATCCGGATTCGCCGGCGATGCGGGATCCGAACCCGACGGTGATCCTGATTCCGGGTGTGGGGATGATCGCGTGGGGTAAGAACAAGAGCGAGAGCCGGGTGACGGCGGAGTTTTACAACTGCGCGGTGGAGGTGATGCGGGGCGCGGAGACGGTGAGCAGGTACGCGGCGCTGCCGAAGCAGGAGGCCTTCGATATCGAGTACTGGCTGCTGGAGGAGGCGAAGCTGCGGCGGATGCCGCCGGAGCAGGAGCTGGCGCGCAGCGTGGTCGTGGTGGTTGGCGCGGGGAGCGGTATCGGGAGGGCGATTGCACACCGGGTGGCGAAGGAGGGTGCGCATGTGGTGTGTGCGGACCTGAACGCGGAGGCGGCGCAGGCGACGGCGGATGAGTTGACCGGCATCTATGGGGTCGGCATCGGCGTCGCGGGTACGGGCATCTCGGCGTGCGGGCCGGCGATTGGGCTGGGTGTGGATGCGGGGGACCGGGCGAGCGTGCGAGCGCTTTTCGATCAGACGCTGCTGGCCTATGGGGGCATCGACCATCTGGTCGTCACAGCCGGGTACTACTACCCGCCTGATGCCAGCGGCCAGATTCCGGATGAGAAGTGGGACACAACGTTTGACGTGAACGTGAAGGGCGCGTATATCGTCGCGGATGAAGCGCGCAGAATCTGGGAGTCGCAAGGGCTGCCGGGCTCGCTGGTGATCGCGACGAGCGTCAACGGGGCGGTGGCGAAGAAGGGGTCGCTGGCGTATGACACGAGCAAGGCGGCGGCCAACCATCTTGTGCGGGAGCTGGCGATTGAGTTGGCGCCGAATGTGCGGGTCAACGGGCTGGCTCCGGCGACGGTGGTGACGGGCAGCTCGATGTTCCCGCGGGAGCGGGTCATATCGGGGTTGCAGAAGTACGGGCTGCCGTTCGAAGAGTGGGAGGAGACGGAGGCGCTGCGGGACCGTTTGGCAGCATTCTATGCCGAGCGGACGCTGACGAAACAGGCGATTCTGCCGGAGGACCAGGCCGAGGCTGCGTATCTGCTGATGAGCGGGGCGCTGGCGAAGACGACTGGGCAGATTCTCAACGTGGATGGGGGGCTCGTGGAGGCGTTTCTCCGCTAGCGGACCGCATCGAGTTGCTGGGCCGACGGCGGAGGC
>VYDA01000664.1:2506-4991 GCA_009843665.1 Caldilineaceae bacterium SB0675_bin_29
TTGCGAAACCGGAGAATAGCTGATGCCTGATAGAGGATTTCCAAGCCCGGCTGCGCTGCGGAGCGGCGAGGTCGATTTGGTGGCGCACGTGCAGGAGGTTTGCGACCGCATTGACGCTGAGGACGCGCTTATCCAGGCGTTGCTGCCGGAGCCGGGGCGGCGGGAGCGGCTGACGCGAGAGGCCGAAGCGCTGCTGGCCCGCTTCCCCGATCCGGCGCAGCGGCCGCCTTTGTTCGGGCTGCTTGTGGGTGTGAAGGACTTTTTTCGGGTGGACGGGTTCCCCACGAAGGCCGGTTCCAAACTGCCGGCGGAGCTGTTCGAGGGAATGGAGTCGGATGTGGTGACGCGCCTGAAGCAGAATGGCGCGTTGGTCGCGGGCAAGACGGTCACGACCGAGTTCGCGTACATGCAACCGGGACCGACGCGCAACCCGCACAACCCCGAACATACGCCGGGCGGCTCGAGCAGCGGTTCGGCCGCGGGGGTGGCAGCCGGGTTCTATCCGCTAGTACTGGGCACGCAGACGATCGGCTCGGTCATACGGCCGGCGGCGTTTTGCGGGATCATTGGCTTCAAGCCCAGCTATGACCGGATCGATACGGCAGGGATGCTCTTCTTTTCCAAATCTGTGGACCACGCGGGGCTTTTCAGCCAGGATGTGGCGACGATGAAGCTGGCATGCTCAGCGCTGCTGGGAAGTTGGGATGACGGCGCGGGTGCCCCTCCTGACGGTCTGCCGGCCCTGGCGGTCCCGGACGGCCCCTATCTGGAGGAGGCCGAGGAGGCCGGTTTGGAGCATTTCGAGAAAACGTTGGACAGGTTAAAGGCTGAGGGTTTCCGCATCGAACGCGTTCCGTTCTTCCCGAACTATGCCGAACTTAACGTGCGGCACCGCCGTTTGACTGCGGTCGAAGTGTCAGAGGTGCATAAGGATTGGTACAAGGCGTATTCGGACCGCTACAGTGTGCATATGCACGAGATCATGGAGACGGGGGCGACGGTCACGGAAGAGGAACGGGAAGGGATACGCGCGGACCAACTGCGATTGCGGCACAAGATGGAGGAGGCGCTTCTCACTTACGGGGCCGATCTGTGGATTGCGCCGGCGGCGCCTGGACCCGCGCCGTATGGTATTCATTCGACCGGCAACCCGATCATGAATCTGCCGTGGACGAACGCGGGCGTGCCGGCGCTGGCGGTTCCGACGGGTGAAGCTGAAGGCGGTCTGCCGCTGGGTGTGCAGTTCTGCGCGCCTTTCGGGGCGGATGAGCGGTTGCTGGCGTGGGGAGAGGCGATAGAAGGGTTGGTGAGAGGATAGGACGATGAAAAGATTTCTTGCAGCCGCGGTGTCTGTTTTGCAGACGGCCGCGGCTGTTCTGCTTCTGGGGGCTTGCGCGGTGGGTCAGTTTCCAGCGCAGCCTTCGCCCGCGGAGGCTCCCACCGCTGTAGAGACTGACGGGCCTGAACTGGCAGGCATCTGGGAGAGCGGCGCGGTGATGCCGACGGCGCGCTCGGAGATGCGGGTGGCGGTTGTGGACGGGATCTTCTACGTGCCGGGCGGGTTTGGCGGGTTGACCAGCTTTGAGGCGTACGATCCGGCGAACGACAGCTGGACGGCGCTGGCGGCGATGCCGGAACCGGCACACCACATGATGGTGACGGGCTACGTTGGCAAGGTCTATGTTTTTGGTGGCGGGCCGGACTTGAGCTGGCAGGCAACGGCATCGATCCTGGTCTACTATCCGGCGACCGACGCGTGGACGGAGGCCGGTCTGATGCCGGAGCGGCGCATGAGCGGGGAAGCGGTGTTGCTGGGGGATTTCATCTATCTTGTCGGCGGCACTGGGGGTACGACGGCACTGCTTCGGTTTGATCCGGCGGAGGAGTCGTGGGCGGTCTTGCCGGGGCCGGTGCAGTCGCGAGAGCATGTGGCGGCGGTGGCTTTCAACGACGAGTTGTGGGTCATCGGTGGACGCTGGGGCGGGACGGGCGCGCTGGCGACGGTGGAGATATTCAGTCCGGCCACCGGTGTGTGGCGGGAAGGTCCAGAGATGATCGAGGCGCGCAGCGGGTTCGGTGCGGCGGTGGTGGGAGACAGTATCGTGGTTGCCGGGGGCGAGATTCTGGGTGCGCGACCGTGGACGGCTCTGGCCAGCGCGGAGGTGTATGACGTGGAGTCGGGTGCGTGGAGGCTTTTGCCCGAGCTGCCGGCGGGGATACATGGGATGCCTGTGGTGGGTTACGAGGGGAAGGCGTTTGTTCTTGGTGGGTCGGACCGGGCTGGTGGGATCGATAATCGAGGAAGGGTGTTGAAGTACAGCCCTTAAGGAAGCTGCCTGAAGTACGAGGTTCCGCCGTTGACAATTCGGGAAGGGCGTCCAGAATTCCATTAGAACAGAAAGCCTGCAGATCTGTTAGGGATTTTTCTCGCTTGCGCGTTGCGATAGACAGAACTGATCGATCCGCGAAATCACGCGAAGGGTCG